>JACCQW010000115.1 GCA_013813955.1 Solirubrobacterales bacterium | reverse complement strand
GGGCCGCGGGCCCGGCAGCCAGCTCCGGGCTCGTGTCGCCGCGTTCCTCGCTTATGCGCGACTGCAGCTGGATGGCGTAGTCGACGGCGAGGCCGATGAGAACGGGCAGCACGGCGATCGAGGCCATGGTCAGCGACGCGCCGGCCGCCGACAGCGCCCCGAAGGTCAGCGCGGCGGCGACGAGCGCGACGGCAAGCGGCAGCAGCCGCAGGCGGCTGGAGAACACGAGCGCCAGCGTGGCCGCCATCACCAGCAGGGCGGCGATGAGCAGCGCGATGATCGACCCCGTGATCGACTCGGTGAGGTCGGAGACGACGACGGGGGCGCCGGTCACCGTGTACGCGCCGCCGTTGCGCAGCTTCCACTCGTCCATGCGCGTGGCCGCCTTGACGAGGTCGATGGCCCGCGTGCGCTCCGGCTCGCTGAGGTCGGGCCTCAGGCGCACGGTGACCAGGGCCGCCCGCCCGGTCGCCCCCCCGCGCGTGGGGAACAGGTAGGAGAACTTGCGCTTGGGGGTGCCCGCGGGCTTGGTGGAATCGAAGACGAGGGTGGAGACGAAGTCCGGGTCGTCCAGTCGCGGGACGCCGTTGAGGCCGTAGCGCACGGCGAGCTGCAGGACCTCGCGCTGGAACTGCGCCTCGACGGCGTCGCCGGCCTGCTTGGCGCGCCGGTCGGCCTCCGCCCTGCCCAGCCCCCGGTCGCGGGCCTGCTTGCGCGCCCGGTCGGCGGCGGCGCGAGCCTGGGCCTGGCTCTGCTGCAGGCGCTGGCTGAAGCCATCGCTGAGCTGGCGCACGGATTCGTTGATGAACGTCGCGGGCCCGAAGACGACCTGGACGGGCTTGGTGCGCGCCAGCTGCGCGCACGGGCCGCCGGGGCCGCCCGGCGGGGTGGCGCCGGGCGGCGCGTTGCCAGAGACGCAGCCCTCCAGGCCGAGCAGGCGCCCGAGGTCGTCGGTCAGCACGAGCTTGGCAAGGTCGCCGCGGACGAGGACCAGGACGGCGTCATCGCCGAAGCGCTCGCGGAACGTCGCGGTCGCCTCGTAGCTGTCGGTCCCCTTGCCGACCAGCGTGTCGGTGCCCGCGTCGGGCTGCAGGCGCAGTGCGAGCGCGGTGCCCACGAGCGCGAGCACCACCGTGACGGCGATGACGGGCCCAGGCCGGCGCGCCGCCAGCGCGGCGGCCCGGTGCAGCAGGTGTGCGAGCTTCACTAGCTCAGGCTACCGGCGGCGCGAGCCGGGTCGCGCCGCTCGCGCGCTGCGCTACTCCATTCCGAGCGGGCCCTGGGACTCGCCGGAGAGGAACTGGCGCACGAAGGCGTTCTCTGAGTTGAACAGCTCCTCGGCCGGGCCGGACTCGACGATCCGGCCCTTCCACAGCACCGAGATGTGCTCGGCCACGCGGCGCGCGGTCATGATGTCGTGGGTGATCAGCGTGAAGGCAGGGGGAGGCCCGCCGGCCTTCGTGGCCTCGTTCATCATGTCCTCGTGGATCTCCTGGATCAGTTCGCCCAGCAGGGCGGTCCTGACCGGGTCCAGGCCCGAATCGGGCTCGTCGAAGAGCACGATGTCCGGATCGAGCACCAGCGCGCGCGCGAACCCCGCGCGCTTGCGCATCCCGCCTGAGAGCTCGTTGGGCATCTTGTCCAGTGCGCCCTCCAGGCCCACCTCGCGCAACCGCCGGTTGACGATCTCGCCGATCTCGTCCTCGCCCTTCTCGGTGTGCTGGCGCAGCGGGAACGCCGTGTTGTCGAAGACGTTCATCGACCCGAACAGCGCCCCGTCCTGAAAGAGCACGCCGAACTTCTTGCGCATCTCGAAGAGCTCGTCGTCCTGCATGTCCGGGACCGACTCGCCGTGCACCAGCACGTCGCCGTCGTCGGGATACAGCAGGCCGACCATGTGCTTGATGCATACCGACTTGCCCGTGCCCGAGGGCCCCAGGATCATCGACACCTTGCCCTCCGGCAGCCCGAGGTTCAGCCCTCGCAGGATCTTGTTGCGCCCGAACGCCTTGTGCACGTCGATGAACTCGACCGCGTCCGGAGCGCCCGCCGGGCGCTTGAGGCCCGTGTGCCACTTGTACTCGTCGTCGTCACCCTCCCGCGGGCGGGTCTCGCTCACGACCGAGACGCGCCCGGTGTCGGGCACGGCCTCCTCGCGGGTCGGCGGCTCGGGGTCGTGAACGGTGTCTGCCGACCTGGGGTCCTCGAAGGCCCCGCGCTCGTCGGCGGGCTCGTCGTAGCCCGCGCGCTCGTGAGCGGGCTCGTCGTAGCCCCCGCGCTCGTCTCCGCGGTCGTCGTAGCCCGCGCGGTCGTCGTAGCCCGCCGGCTCGTCGCGGCGCTCGTCGTCCCGGTCATCGCCCGTTCGCGGAATCCGCGGCATATCTGGTCAACCTCCGATCGGTGCGCGCGGATTCGCGCCCCAGAACAGCTGGGTGCCGAGCATCCCGATGAGATGCACCAGCACGATGTTGAGCACCATCGACTTCGCGGTCGCCGTCCCCACGCCGACCGGGCCACCGCTCGCGTGGTAGCCGTAGTAGCAGCCCACGAGCACGATCGCCGTGGCCATGACCATCCCCTTGATGAGGCTGTACAGCAGGTCGGGCGGGTTCTGGAACATCCAGAAGATCAGGAAGAACCCGCCGCTTGAGACCTCGCCGATCTGCTGCACCACCGCCAGGTAGGAGGCGAAGAACCCCGCCCCGACGGCCGCGATGTACATGAACGGCAGCACGAGCCACGCCGCGAGCAGGCGCGTCGCGCACAGGAACGTGATCGAGCTGATGCCCATGACCTCGAGCGCGTCGATCTCGTCGGAGATCCGCATCGAGCCCAGCTCGGCGACGATGCCGGTGCCGACCTTCGCGGCCATCATGTAGCCGAAGGCGTAGGGCACGAGCTCGCGCAGGTCGCACCACGCCGAGAACACGCCCGCGTAAGCGGGCGCGCCGACCGAGCGGTTGAAGTAGGCGCCCTCGATCCCGCACTGCAGGCCGATGATGAACACCAGGCCCCAGATGACCAGGGTGGAGGAGACGATCAGGATGCCGGCCTGGCGCAGGCCCTCGCCGAAGAAGCGAAAGACGCGCAGGCCGTAGACCTGGCCCATGATGCGCCCCGAGAACTTGGCGATCTCGCCGAAGTTGGCGATCCAGTCGCGCGGTACGGCCAGCCAGCCCCCCATCTAGCGGATCACCGTGATCTCGGGATGGGTGGCCAGCAGCGTCTGGGTGAAGACGTAGTTGAACGCGAAGATCCCCAGGAAGGCGATGACCACCGCCTGGTTGACCGCGCGACCCACCCCCTCCGCGCCGCCGGAGGCGGTCATGCCCTTGTAACAGCAGACGATCGCGATGATCGCCCCGAACAGGGTCGTCTTCAGGGTGGAGCCCCACAGGTCGGTGACCGACGCGTTCGTGAAGAACGTGGCCCAGAAGGGTCCGAGCGGCGCGCCGTTGACCAGCGTGGCCAGGACGCCGCCGAAGATGCCGAACAGCAGCGCGTAGACGTTGAACAGGCCGGTCACGAGCATGAGCGCCAGGAAGCGCGGGACGACGAGATTCTTGACCGGGTCCACGCCGAGCACCTGCAGCGCGTCGAGCTCCTCGCGGATCTTGCGCGCCCCGAGGTCGGCGGTGATCGCGGTGCCCGCCACGCCGGCCAGCACGATCGCGGTCACGAACGGCGCGAACTCGCGGATCGAGGCCAGCACGAAGAAGCCGCCCAGGCGATCCAGCGCGCCGAAGAGGACGAGGAAGTTCGCGGCCTGCAGGCCGGGGGCGCCGTAGCCGAAGGCCACCGTGGAGACCAGCAGCGGAAACCAGCAGAGCTTCAGCGCGAACAGGAACTGGCTGACGAACTCGCCCCCGTAGGGATACGGAGGCCTGAGGGCGGACATGATCGTCTTGCCCGTGAGGATCATCATGTCCCCGACCTCTTCGAGCAGGCTCTTCGTGGGCAGGAACGCCCGATCGGCGACGTTGCGGACCATCGGCTGGGTCTCTCCTCCGCTCTCCGGCGTGACGCCCGGGCGGGCGCCGCTCGCAGGGTATGCCAAGCGCGCTCGCAGTGCCAACGGGGAACCGCGGACAAGCGGCGGGCGGGCCCGGGACCCTGTGCTACGTTCTCGCCGCTGTGAGGGGTGGTCGAGGGATTACGCGCGCAGGCACAACCGCGGCCGCGGCCGCGCTGCTCCTCTCCGGCTGCGGCGGCGGGGAGCGCCAGGACGCCAACGAGGAGAGCGGCACGTACACCGTCGACATCGTGCGCACCGACTTCCCCTCCGCCCAGACCCTGGCGCAGGAGTCCTCGTTCGTGATGACGGTGCGCAACGCCGGCGCCGAGACGATCCCGAACCTGGCGGTCACGCTCGACGGCTTCGCGCGGCGCTCCGACCAGCCCGGCCTGTCCGATCCCGGGCGGCCGCTGTGGATCGTCGACCAGCCGCCCCAGGGCGCCGGGACCGCCTACAACGACACCTGGACGACCGGATCGCTGGCGCCCGGCGCCCGCACGACGCTGCGCTGGCGCGTCACGCCGGTCGTGGCGGGGAGCCACACGCTCGAGTACGCCGTCGCGGCCGGGCTGGACGGCAAGGCCCGCGCCGTGCTGGAGGGTGGGCGCCGCCCGGCGGGCAAGGTCCGGGTCCGCGTCAGCGAGGAGCCCGCGCAGGCCCGTGTGGACCCGGAGAGCGGCGAGGTCGTGCGCGAGGAGCCCGGGGAGCGCCCGGGCAGCTGACCGCGCGGGCGCGCCAGGTGCGGACGTCCCCGGCGACTGACACAGTTCAGGGTCCGCTCTACCCCGAGCAAGGAGCCTCGCGTGTCCAATAGGAAGCTCGACCTGTCCTCCGGCCTCACGCTGGCCGGCGCGCTGCTGCTGCTGATCAGCCTCTTCCTGCACTGGTTCGAGCCCGACCTCACGGGCTGGAACGCGTTCGAGGCGCTCGACCTCGTGCTCGCGGCGCTCGCGCTCGGGGCCGCGGCGATCGCGGCCGGGCGCGCCGAACGCGCGCTGCCGTCCGCTGCGCGCTGGCTGCCGGTCATCGCGGGGGTGGCGTTCGTGATCGTGGCGGTGCAGCTGATCGACCCGCCGCCGGTCGCGGGGCCAGAGGGCGACCGCGAGCTCGGCGCCTGGCTGGCGCTCGTCGGGACCGCGCTGATGGTGGCCGCGGCGGCCCTGGCTGCCGCGCACGTGTCCGTGGTGGTCGATGTGAGGGAGCGCGAGCCGCCCCACCGCGGGCCCGGGGCCGGCCACCACGACGAGCCCCGCCGCGCCGGTGGCGAGCCCCC
>JACCQW010000381.1 GCA_013813955.1 Solirubrobacterales bacterium | reverse complement strand
CGGGTCTTTGTCCCGGTGTCGAGGATTCACCCGGGGCCTCTTTGTCCACGTGGACAACGACCGGCTCCTCGCGCCCGGGTTAGGCTGCGCCGCACCCCGAACCAGGAGGACCGAGCCGGCCCATGAGCAGAATCAGGCAGCAGAACGTCACCGCCGCCCAGTGGAGCGCCGACGGAGGGGCCCTCGGCTCCCCGGACCTCACCGTGGCCGACAACCAGGTCTTCGGCGCCAACGTCTTCAGCGTGGAGGCGCAGCGCCAGCGCCTGCCCAAGCAGGTCTTCAAGCACCTGCAGTCCGCACTCGCGCGCGGCGAGGCGCTGGACACCTCGCTCGCCGACGCGATCGCCCAGGCCATGAAGGAGTGGGCGCTGGAGCGCGGCGCCACGCACTTCACCCACTGGTTCCAGCCGCTGACCGGCATGACCGCCGAGAAGCACGACTCCTTCTACGGCCCCTCCGGCGACGGTAGTGCGCTCGCCCAGTTCTCGGGCAAGGAGCTCATCCAGGGCGAGCCCGACGCCTCGTCGTTTCCGACCGGCGGCATCCGCGCGACGTTCGAGGCGCGCGGCTACACCGCGTGGGACCCGACGTCGCCGGCGTTCATCCTGGAGAACCCCAACGGGGCGCTGCTGTGCATCCCGACGGCGTTCGTCTCGTGGACCGGCGAGGCGCTGGATCACAAGATCCCGCTGCTGCGCTCCATGGACGCGCTGTCGCGCGCGGCCGTGCGCGCGCTGAAGCTGCTCGGCGACGAGGAGTCCATACGGGTGTTCACCACGGTCGGGCCCGAGCAGGAGTACTTCCTGATCGACGAGCAGTACTACTACGAGCGCCCCGACCTGGTGACCACCGGGCGGACGCTCTTCGGCACCAAGCCGCCCAAGGGCCACGAGCTCGACGAGCACTACTTCGGCTCGATCCCCGAGCGGATCCTCGCGTGCATGATGGACACCGAGCGTGAGCTGGCCAAGCTCGGCGTGCCGGTCAAGACGCGCCACAACGAGGTCGCGCCCAACCAGTACGAGATCGCGCCGGTGTTCGAGAACTCCAATGTGGGCTCCGACCACCAGCAGCTCACGATGCAGATCCTGCAGAACGTGGCGCGCCGCTACGGCCTGGTCTGCCTGCTGCACGAGAAGCCCTTTGCCGGCGTCAACGGGTCGGGCAAGCACAACAACTGGTCGATGGGCACCGACACCGGCCTGAACCTGCTCGAGCCCGGGGACACGCCGCACGAGAACATCCAGTTCCTGTTCTTCTGCGCGGCGGTCGTCGCGGCCGTCAACCGCCATCAGGCCCTGCTGCGCGCATCGGTGGCCAGCGTCGGCCAGGACCACCGGCTCGGGGCCAACGAGGCGCCGCCGGCGATCATCTCGATCTTCCTGGGTGCAGAGTTGGAGCGCGTGTTCGAGGCGATCGCCGGCGGGCACGCCGCCGCCGCCTCCGACAACGGGTTCCTCGGGCTGGGCACGCCGTCGCTGCCGCCGCTGCCCATGCACGGCGGCGATCGCAACCGGACCTCGCCGTTCGCCTTCACCGGCAACAAGTTCGAGTTCCGGACGGTGGGGTCCAGCGGGTCGCTGGGCCTGCCCAACACGGTGCTGAACACGATCACCGCCGAGGCCATCGACGCGATGTCCGACCAGCTGGAGGCCAAGATCGCCGACGGCGGATCGGTCGAGGAGGCGGTCATCGCGGTCGTCAAGGAGGCCTACTCCTCCAACAGCCAGATCGTGTTCGGCGGCGACAACTACTCCGAGGACTGGCACGCCGAGGCGCAGCGACGCGGCCTGGAGAACCTGCGCACGACGCCCGACGCCCTGCCGTGGCTCGTCCACGAGCAGACCGTCGGCGTGTTCTCGAAGTACGGGGTGCTCTCCGAGCGCGAGCTCGAGGCGCGCTACGAGGTGTCCGTCGAGCAGTACTTCGTCAAGCTCAACATCGAGTCCGAGACGGCGGCGTCGATCGCGCGGACGATGCTGCTGCCGGCGGCGGTGCGCCACCTCAACGACCTCTCCGCCACGGGGATGGAGTCGCTCGTGGGCGAGGTCAGGCCGCTGATCGAGGAGTTCCACGCCGCGATCATCGAGCTCGAGGCGGCCAACGACGACCCGGGCCTGGAGGGCCTTGAGCTGGCGTTCTACATGCGCGACACCGTGATCGCGGCGATGGACGGCGTCCGCCACGTCGCCGACCGCCTCGAGCGCCTCGTCGCCGACGACCGCTGGCCGCTGCCGAAGTACTCGGAGGTGCTGTTCATCAAGTAGTGGCCGTTCTCCCTCCAGGGCGCCGGGGTCGAGATGGCGCGCCGGCGTCCGCGCCGCGCGCACCAACCTTGCCACGGTCGTGTCAAGGTTGGTGGTAGCCTTGTTCGCAATGCGCGACTACGTCTCCGCCATCCGTTCCCGCGTCGTCGTCTTCGACGGCGGCATGGGCGCGACGCTCGAGCAGTTCGACCTCTCGCTCGAGGACGACTACAAGCTCCCCGGCCGCGCCCACGAGGCGCTCGTGCTCAACCGCCCCGACGTGATCGAGGGCGTCCACGCCTCGTTCGTGGAGGCGGGCGCCGAGGCCGTGCAGACCGACACCTTCCAGGCCAGCCGCCTCAAGCTCGACGAGTGGGGCCTGGGCGAGCACACGCTGGAGATCAACCGCCGCGGCGCGGAGATCGCCCGCAAGGCCGCCGGCGAGGAGCGCTTCGTGGTCGGCGCGGTCGGCCCGACCGGCTACCTGCCCGCCTCCGACGACCCGACGCTCGGGAACATCTCCTTCCGCGCGCTGGCCGACACCTTCACGGAGCAATGCCAGGGCCTGATCGAGGGCGGCGTCGACGTCGTGCTCATCGAGACCGCGCAAGACATCCTGGAGGTCAAGGCGGCCGTCTTCGGCGCCCGCGCCGCGATGAAGCTGGTCGGCCGCGACGTTCCGATCCAGACTCAGGTCTCGCTGCTGCCCAACGGCGGCAAGATGCTGCTGGGCACCGACATCTCCGCCGTGCTGGCCACGCTGGAGGCGCTCGGCGTCGACGCGATCGGCCTGAACTGCTCGACCGGGCCCGAGGACATGCGCGACGCGGTCCGCTTCCTGGGCGAGTTCTCGCCGGTGCCGGTCTCCTGCATCCCCAACGCCGGCCTGCCGCTGCAGGGCCCCGACGGCGAGACGATCTTCCCCGAGGAGCCCGAGCCGCTGGCCCGGACGCTGACCGAGTTCGTCGAGCGCTACGGCGTCTCGATCGTCGGCGGCTGCTGCGGCACGACGCCGGAGCACATCCGCGTCCTGGCCGAGTCGATCCGATCCCGCCCGACCCGCGAGGTCGCCCCCCGCCCCGCGCCGCGCCCGCCGCACGTCTCCTCGATGATCACCGCGACGGCGCTCGTGCAGGAGCCGCGCCCGACGATGGTCGGCGAGCGCGTCAACTCGCAGGGCTCGCGCAAGGCCAAGGAGCTGCTGCTCGCCGACGACTACGACGGCCTCAACCAGGTCGCCGAGGACCAGGTCGA
>JACCQW010000368.1 GCA_013813955.1 Solirubrobacterales bacterium | reverse complement strand
GTGCGCGGCCGCGCGTCGGCGAGGTGGCCGACCCCGAAGCGCTCGAGCAGATCGTGCGCGCGCCGGCGCCGCTGCGCGCGCGAAACGCCACGCACGCCGTAGGCCACGTTCTGCCAGGCCCGCAGATGGCCGAACAGCGCGAAGTCCTGAAAGACGTAGCCGCAGCCGCGGCGCTCGGGCGCGACCGCGCGGCCCGCGCGGGTGTCCAGCCAGACGTCGTCGCCGCAGGTCACCCTCCCCTGGTCGGGGCGCACGAGGCCGGCCGCGATGCGCAGCAGCGTGCTCTTGCCCGCGCCCGACGGTCCCGCCAGCGCCAGGCAGCGGCCCGCCGGCGCCTGGAGCGCCGCGTCCAGGGCGAAGGCCCCGAGCGTGAGCTGGGCCTCAAGTCGCAGCACCGAACGCCTGCCGGCCGCTGAGGAGCTTCACCGAGAGCAGCAGCGCGGCGGAGATCGCCACGAGCACCGCGGAGAGCGCGAGCGCCGCGGTGAAGTCGGTGCCCAGCCGCTCATAGATCGCCAGCGGCACCGTCTGCGTGCGCCCGCGGAAGGATCCGGCGAAGATCAGCGTGGCGCCGAACTCCCCGAGCGCGCGGCCCCACGCCAGCGCGAGGCCCGCCAGCAGGCCGGGCCCGGCGGCGGGGATCGCCACGCGCAGAAACGTCCGCGCCTCGCCCGCCCCGAGCGTCCGCGAGGCCTCCAGCCACGTGCGGTCCACCGCGCCGAACGCCGCCTGGGCGCCGCGCAGGTAGAACGGCGCCGCGACGAAGGTCAGCACCACGATCACGCCCGCGGTCTCCAGCACGAGCCGCGCGCCCGAGTCCTCGATCGCCCCGCCGACAATGCCCCGGGGCCCCAGCGCCGCGAGCAGCGCGACGCCGGCCACCGCGGGCGGCAGCACGAGCGGCAGCTCGACCAGCGTGACCACGAGCGCGCGGCCGCGGAAGGAGCGCGTGGCCAGCAGGTAGGCGGCGGGCGTCCCGATCACGATGATGATCGCCAGCGCCGCGAGCGTCGTGCGCAGGCTCAGCCACAACGCGTCGAGCACGCCCGGCTCGCCGAGGCTGCCGAGCAGCTCACCCGGGCCGGTGTCCACGAAGATCGCGACGAGCGGCAGCGTCAGAAACGTGAGGGCGAGGGCCAGCGCGGCGAACAGCAGGGCCCCAAACCAGCGGGGGCCCATCACCGCGGCGACCTGAAGCCCGCCTCGCGCAGGGCCCTCTCCCCCGCCCCGTCGAGCAGCCCCGCGACGAACGCGCGCGCGGCCGCCCGGTGCTCGGCGCCCTTGACGACCGCGACCGCATAGGCGGCGCGCGGCCGCAGCCGGGCCGGCAGCTCGATCGCCCGCAACCGGCCGCCGGAGGCCACCACGTCGGTGGCGTAGAGAAAGCCGGCGTCGACGGCACCCTGCGTGAGCTTCGCGGCGATGCCGCCCACGTCGGGCTCGGTGGAGCGCACGTTGGCGAGGATCGCCGCGCGACGCGCGGCGCCGAGCCGGTCCAGGACGGTCCGGGTGTAGGCGCCGATGGGCACGGACCCGGCGCCGATCGCGATCGTCACGCCCTCGCGGGTGAGATCGTCGAGCGAGCGCACGCCGTCGCCGCCGTCGCCGCGAGCGCCGGCCGGCACAACGAGGACGAGCGTGTTCGCGGTGAACGCCCGGGGCCGCTCCACGAGCCCCTCGGCGAGCAGCGCGCCGGGCAGCTTCGTGTTCGCCGCGGCGTAGACGTCGGGCCGTGCGCCCTGCCGGATCTGGGCGGCCAGCTCGTCCGAGCCCGCGAACGACAGCTGGACGTTCGCCGCGTCGAAGCGTTCCGCGTAGACCGTGAACGCTGATTTCAGCGACGTCGCCGCCGAGACGAGCAGGTCGCGATCTCCGCTGCCGCCATCATCGTCGCCGCCACAACCTCCGAAGGCCAGGGCCGCGACGGCCAGGAGCAGGGGCGCCGTGCCTGCGCCGCGCCTGATCACGCCGCCCCCTCCACCCCGCGTTCGATCATCACCGACGTGGCCTTGACCGTTGCGGTCGCGGGCGATCCCTCGCGCAGGCCGAGCTCCTCGACGGCGTCGCGCGTGACCGCCGCCGTCAGCCGGAACGGGCCCGCCTCGATCTCGACGAGCGCCATCACGCCGTCGACCTCGACCGAGCGCACGATGCCCGGGAAGCGGTTGCGCGCCGACAGCGCGGATCCGGCGCGATGCCGGCGGGGCCGGTCGCCGAGACGGCGGACCTCGGCCGCGCTCACGCGGCGGCGGTTACGCGCGTCCCGGGTCGTGCGCAGCTTGCCGGCGCGGTCCCAGCGGCGCAGCGTGTCGACGCTGACGCCCAGCTCCTGCGCGGCCTCGCCCAGCGAGAGGTCAGTCGCCACCCGTCCAGTCTTGCATAGGCGCTGCCTATGCGTCTGGCAATGTCCCCTCCACCCACTCCGGCGGGCCGTCCTGCGGATGCTCGCGCTTCCAGATCGGCGCCTGGGCCTTGACCGCGTCCAGCAGCGCCCGCGCCCCCGCGAACGCCTCGGCGCGGTGCGCGGCCGACACCGCGATCACGACGCTGGGCTCGCCCAGCGCGACGGTCCCGGTCCGGTGAGCCACGGCGACCGCCGCGAGGCCGTGCTGCGCCGCCACCGCCGCGGCCAGGCGGGCGATCTGCTCACGGGCCATCTCCACGTAGGCCTCGTACTCCAGGCTCGGCACGTCGCGGGTCGTGCCCTCGAAGACGACCGTCGCCCCCGCGCTCGGGTCGGCCACGAGTCGCCGCACGGCGGCGGCGTCGAGCGGCTCGCCGGTGACATGCGCCAGGCGCACCGCATCGGCCGAGCCGCCGCTGACCGGCGGCACGAGCGCGAGTTCGTCACCCTGTAGGAGGCGATGTCCCTCCCTGACGTACTCACGCCCCACGGCGGCCACGAACGGCGCGGCCTCCGGCAGCCCGCTCAGCGGCCCCCGGCGCAGCGCGGCGATCGCGTCGGCAACCGTCGCGCCATCGTCGAGGCGCAGGTCGATCGTTCCCGTGCCCGCGTGCTCGCGCAGGACGGCGAAGAGGCGCACCGTGACGTCCATGGCAAGCGATGCTACGACCGATGAGCGCCGGCCGGCTGACACACCTCGACGGGCAGGGCCGTGCGCGGATGGTCGACGTTGGCGCCAAGGCGCAGACCGAGCGGGTGGCCGTCGCCCGCGCCGTCGTCCGCATGGCCCCCGGGACCGCGGCGGCCGTCGCCGCCGGCGACGCGCCCAAGGGTGACGTGATCGCCACCGCCCGCCTGGCCGCGATACAGGCCGCCAAGCGCACCGACGAGTGGATCCCGCTGGCCCACACGCTCCCGCTGGATGCCGTGGACGTCGACATCGAGGTCGATCCCGCGGCGGGCGCGGTCGTCGTGACGACGACCGCGCGCGTGACCGCGCGCACGGGGGTCGAGATGGAGGCGATGGTCGGCTGCTCGGCCGGAGCGCTGT
>JACCQW010000343.1 GCA_013813955.1 Solirubrobacterales bacterium | reverse complement strand
GCCTCGAGGTGGCGCAGGCGCTCGCGCTCGGCCAGCAGCGCCTCGTGCTCGGCCGCGCTGGGGCCCGCGGCCTCGATCTCGGCGAGCTCGAACTCGAGCAGGTCAAGCTCGCGGTCGCGCGCGCCGGCCAGCTCGCGCAGCACCTCCAGCGCGCCCTCGGCCTCGCGCGCCCTGGCATGCGCTTCGCCGACCTTCTCGCGACGGGCGCGATGGGCGTCGCCGCAGAAGCCGTCGAGGATCTCCAGCTGGGCGCCGGCGAGCATCAGGCGGCGGTGCTCGTGCTGACCGTAGAAGGTGAGCATCGAGCCGCTGAGCTCGCGCAGGTCCGCCGCGGTGGCCGCGCGGCCGTTGACCAGCGCGCGCGTGCGGCCCTCCGCGGACACCCGCCGCGCGAGCACGACCTCCTCGGCGTCGCAGGGCAGCCGCTCGCCCCGCTCGCCGCGCAGCGCCTCGGGCAGCTCGAAGACGCCCTCGACGTAGGCCTCCGCCGCGCCGGGACGCACGATCCCCGGCCGCGCCCGGCCGCCGAGGAGCAGGTCCAGCGCGTGGGCGAGCACCGTCTTGCCCGCCCCGGTCTCGCCGGTGAGCACGTTCAGGCCCGGCGCGAGGCGCAGCTCGGCGCGCTCGATGAGCAGCAGGTTCTCCACGCGCAGCTCGGTCAGCATCCGGGCACGGTGTACCAGCGGCCGCCGACGGACCGGCCCCCTGCGGGCGTTTCGCGACAGAGGCGATACCGGTTCTACGCCAGCAGGCCGAACTTCGCCCGCAGCCTGCGGTAGAAGCTCGAGCCGGGAACCTGGGCGAGGCTCGCGGCCTCGCGCTCGAAGCGCGCGCGCAGCTCGCCGCCGGGCGCGAGCTCGCCCGCCGGGCGGCCGTCCACCGAGACATCGACCGCCTCGAGGGCGCTGTTGCGGATGGTCAGCGTGTCGTCGGGCGCCACGACGAGCGCCCGCGCGGTCAGCGAGTGCGGGGCGATGAACGACACGCCGAACCCCTCCACGCCCCATGCCAGGACCGGGCCGCCGTTGGCGAGGTTGTAGCCCGTCGAGCCGGCCGGGGTGCACACGACGAGGCCGTCACAGCGCACGGAGCCGACCTCCTCGCCCTCCACCCCGTAGGCCAGCCGCGCCACCCGGCCGCCGACCTTGCGGTGGATCGAGACGTCGTTGATGGCCGCGTGCGCGCCCTCCCCGGCCTGCGTCGCGATCGCGGGCAGGTGCAGCTGCTCGAAGTCGGCGGCGAACGCGCGCCGAAAGCCCTGATCGCACTCGTCGGGCTCGAGCGTGGCCAGGAACCCGACCTCGCCGAAGTTCACGGCGAAGACGGGCACCCCGGTGCCGGCATAGCGGCGCAGCGCCTTGAGGATCGTGCCGTCGCCACCGAGGACCACGCAGACGGCCACGTCATCGCTCACCGCGGCGTCCACCGCGATCCCGTCGGACGGGCCCAGGCCGTGCTTGGCCGTCTCGCCGGCGTCGAAGCGCAGCTCTACGCCCGCCCGCCGCGCGGCGTCCGTGAGCTGGCCGAGCGCGTTCGCGGTCTGCTCGGGGCGCGTGTGGGTGAGGACCGTCGCCGCGCGCGCGGGGCTCATGGCTCGACCTCGCGCGCGGCCGCCTCGATGTCCTGCACCGCCCCCGCCCGCCCCGCCTCGGCCAGCCACGCGAACGTCTCCTGGTTGCCCTTGGGGCCCGGCAGCCCGGACGAGGCGAAGCCGAGCACAGCAGGGCGAGCGGGCTCGATCTCGCGAGCCGCCGTGGCCACCGCCACGAGCGCGGCGCGGCGGTCGGCCGGCTCGCGCACCACGCCGCCCTTGCCGACCCGCTCGCGGCCGACCTCGAACTGCGGCTTGACCATGGCCAGCGCGTCGAAGCGGGGCGCGGCACAGCCCAGCATCGCAGGGAGCACCTTGGTCAGCGAGACGAACGAGAGGTCGAGGACGATCAGGTCGGGGGCGTAGGGCAGCGTGCCGGGCGCCAGCGCGCGGGCGTTGGTGCGCTCGAGCACGGTCACGCGCGTGTCGTTGCGCAGCCGCCAGTCCAGGGCCCCGTAGGCGACGTCGACCGCGATCACGCGCTCGGCGCCCCGCTGCAGCAGACAGTCGGTGAAGCCCCCCGTGGAGGCGCCCAGGTCCAGGCAAGAGCGCCCGGCCGCGTCGATCGCCAGCGCGTCCAGCGCGTGGGCCAGCTTGAGGCCCCCGCGCGATACGAACCGCGGGCGCTCGTCGATCGCCAGCGCCACGTCGCGCTCCACGAGCTGGCCCGGCTTGGAGGCGCGCCGCCCGTCACTGCCCAGGCGCACCTCGCCCGCCATGACCGAAGCCGCCGCGCGCGAGCGCGACGCGAACAGGCCGCGCTCGGCGAGGAGGGTGTCGACGCGAACCCGGGGCACGGGCGCGAACGCTACCGGCGACCCCCATGTGTGACCGCTCTCACCCCCGATCGGCCGGTCGGGAGCCATCATGTGATGGGCGATGACCGCCAACGGACCCATCCCCTCCTTCAGCCCCGCATCCCGGCGCCGCGAGGACCGGCGGCTCTCGCGCCTGACCCAGCTTCCCTCAGTGATCGCAGGACCCAAGCAAGATCACATAAGCAGCATCACATAGCAGTATCTCTCCTCCCCTGAAACGGCCCGCCTCTCCCGGCGGGCCGTTTCATTTAACGGCGCGGGGGCCGGATCCGCACGTGGAGGTGGTCGTTGTGATGGGGGATCGCCTGGACCACCCGGGCCGGGCCGGTCAGACGGACCCGCGTGCCCACGAAGACGAAGCGCGCGCCGGCGGCCACGAAGCGGTCGACGAGGTCCTGCGCCAGGCGCCGGTCGACCTCGCGCACCCGGCGCGGGGGGAGGACCGCGCGGTCCGCGCGCGGATAGATGACGTCGACGTCGAGGCCGTTCTGGTGCGAGGCGTGCCCGAGCCCGCCGAAGCGCTCGTCGAAGACGCCCCCGAACGGGCGGCTCAGGTCGCCGACGAGCACGGGCGGCGCGGCGGGATTCGCGGCGCGGTAGGAGCGCAGCACGCCGACGAGGTGCGCGAGCAGCGCGTCGGTGCCCCACCGCCGCCACGGGCGGTTGGGGGCCCGGTGCAGGATCGGGTCCCAGGTCACCCAGTCGGGGCCGGTCGCCGGCAGTTGCAGCCCGTTGACCAGCCGGCCCTTTGTCGGCCTGCCGATCGCGCGAGAGCCGATGCGCGGAACCTCCACGGCCTGCGCCGCGGGGGCGCGGCCCGCCGGGACCGGAGCCGGGGCCGGGCGGCGCGCCCCGGCGCGC
>JACCQW010000319.1 GCA_013813955.1 Solirubrobacterales bacterium | reverse complement strand
TTGTTGCCCTTGCCGCACACGATCGCGACCGGGCCCCGCGGGACCGTGCGATCGACGAGCAGCGCCAGGCCGGCCCCCGCGCGCTCCATCAGCGTCAGCGAGGCGATGCCCCGCTCTTCGATCGCCCAGCGGTCGGCGGCGCGCATCGCCTCGGCGCCGGGCAGCGCGTCACACCAGTCGGGCAGCGCCGTCACACCACCACCGCGATCGCCCCGGCGGTCTGCCTGGAGTGCGTGAGCGAGATCTCGACGCTCACGCCCAGCGCGGCCAGCGTGCCGTGCAGCGCGATCGCGATGCCCGCCCCCTCCCCCACGACCTCGATGTCGTGCGGGCTCCACGCCCGCAGGCGCAGCGCCTTGGCCACCGCCTCCTTGGCGCAGAAGCGCGCCGCGAGGTGCTGCCCCGGCCGTGCCCGCGCCGCCGCGTACGCGCGCTCGCCGTCGGTGAATAGCCGCAGTGCGAGATTGGGCCGCCGCTGCAGCGCCCGCTCCAGGCGGTCGATCTCGAGCAGGTCGATCCCGACGCCCACCGGTCGCCCTACTCGACGGTGACCGTCTTCGCCAGGTTGCGCGGCTGATCAACGTTCAGCCCGCGGTGGCGCGCTACGTGGTAGGCGAACAGCTGCAGGGGGATGACCGCGAGCAGCGCCTGCAGCATCCAGTCCGTGCGCGGCACGGCGATCGTCTCCTCGGCGTGAGCGCGGATCGCCTCGTCGCCCTCGGTGGTGATCGCGATGACGTGCGCGCCGCGCGCGCGGACCTCCTGCATGTTGGAGACCATCTTGTCGAGCACCGGCATCTCCGTGGCGACACAGACGACCGGCGTGGACTCGTCGAGCAGCGCGATCGGACCGTGCTTCATCTCGCCGCCGGCGTAGGCGTCGGTGGCGATGTAGGAGATCTCCTTGAGCTTCAGGGCGCCCTCCAGCGCGACCGCGCGGCCCACGTGGCGGCCCAGGTAGAGGTAGAACTCCGAGCCCGCATGGCGCTCGGCAGCGACCCGGATCGTCTCGTCGAGGCGCTCCAGCAGCGTCGCGATGTGGTGGGGCAGCTGCTTGATCTCGGCCACGAGCTCGGTGAGGCGGTCGCGCTCCATTGCGCCGCGCAGCTCGGCAAGGCGCAGCGCCAGCAGGTACATGGCCGCCACCTGGCAGACGAAGGTCTTAGTGGCCGCCACGGAGACCTCCAGGCCCGCACGCGTGTACAGGACGCCGTCGGCGTCGCGGGTGGCCTGCGAGCCCACCACGTTCGTCACCGCCAGCACCTTGGCCCCGCGCTCGCGGGCCAGGCGCATGGCGGCCAGCGTGTCCGCGGTCTCCCCGGACTGGGTGATGCCGATGACCAGCTGGCGCTCGGACACGATCGGGTTGCGGTAGCGCCACTCCGAGGCTATGTCCATGTCGACGGGAACGCGCGCCCACTCCTCGATCGCATAGCGCCCGATCAGGCCGGCGTGAAACGACGTTCCCGCCGCGAGGATGAGGATCCGATCGACGTCCTGCAGCAGCGACTCGTCGAGCTCGGCCTCGGCCAGGTCGACGCCGTCGGCGCGCACCGTGCGATCGGCGATCGTCTCGGCGACGGCGTCGGCCTGCTCGTGGATCTCCTTGAGCATGAACGTCTCGTAGCCGCCCTTCTCGGCGGTCGCCTCGTCCCAGTCCACCCGCTTGACCTCACGCTCGATCGGCTCGCCACCGGGCGTGAGGAACTCGACCCCGCCGGGGGTGACGACGACGATCTCCTCGTCCTCGATGAGCTGCACGTCGCGGGTGTGGGCGAGGAACGCGGGGATCGCCGAGGCGACGAACTGCTCGCCGTCGCCGCGCCCGACGATCAGCGGGCACTCCTTGCGCGCGCCGACCAGGGTGTCGGGCTCGTCGGCGCTGAGGGCGACGAACGCGTAGTGGCCCCGCAGCTCCGCGTAGGCGGCGCGGACCGCGTCGACCAGCGAGGTGTTCCGGGCGGCGAGGTGGTGGGAGATCAGGTGGGCGATGACCTCGGCGTCGGTCTCCGAGGTGAACCGCGCGCCCATGCCGGCGAGGCGCTCCTTCAGCGCCAGGTAGTTCTCCACGATCCCGTTGACCACCACGTGCACGCGGTCGCTCGTGTCGAAGTGCGGGTGCGCGTTGGACTCGTTTACGCGCCCGTGGGTGGCCCACCGCGTATGGCCGATGCCGGTCGTGGCCGGACGGGTCGCGGTCGCGGTCCCGACCGCGGTTGTCCCACCGCCGCCCGCATCGCGCGCGGACACCGCCCCGCGCAGCTTGCTCAGGTTGCCCACGGCCCGCACCGACTCGATCTCGCCGTCGGCGAGCACGGAGATCCCCGCGGAGTCATAGCCGCGGTACTCGAGCTTCTCCAGGCCGGCGAGCAGCAGCTCCTGGACCGGGCGCTGCCCGACGTAGCCGACGATGCCGCACATGGTTCAGATCCTAGGGCGCGGCCGGCACGGCGGCGGCCTCGACAACCGCCACGAGGCGCGCGCAGACCGCATCGGCCTCGTCGTCGGTGGGCGCCTCGACCATGACGCGCACGAGCTGCTCGGTCCCGGAGGGGCGCACGAGCACCCGCCCGCGGCCCTCCAGCCCGGCGGACTCGCGTCCACAGGCCTCAGCCAGCCCCGGGCTGGCCATCGCGGCGTCGCGGTCGCCGACGCGGACGTTGACCAGCCGCTGGGGCAGCTTGTCCATCGCGTGGCGGTCGGCCAGGTCGGCGCCGGCCAGCGCCTCCAGGGTCAGCAGCGCGCTGGCGATCCCGTCGCCCGACGGCACGAAGCCCATGTCGATCACGTGCCCGGACTGCTCGCCGCCGAGCGTCCAGCCGCGCTCGCGCAGCGCATCGAGCACATGGCGGTCGCCGACCTGCGTGGTGGCCACCTTCACGCCGGCGGCACGCATCGCGGTGTGGAAGCCGTAGTTGGTCATGACCGTCACCGCGACGCCGCCGCCGGGCAGCCGGTCGTGCGCGCGCAGGTGCAGCGCGGCCAGCGCGATCAGCTCGTCGCCGTCCACGACGGCGCCGGTGCGGTCGACTGCGAGCACCCGGTCCCCGTCGCCGTCGAAGGCGAAGCCGAGGTCGTGCCCGCCGTCGCGCACGACGCCGCCGAGGCCCTCGACGTGCGTCGATCCGCAGCCGGCGTTGATGTTGCGCCCGTCGGGCGCGTCGGCGACGACGGTCACCGTGGCGCCCAGGCGGCGGAAGGTCTCGGGCGCCGCGCGGTAGGTCGCGCCGTTCGCGCAGTCCAGGACGACGCCGACGCCGGTGAGGTCCAGCGCGGCGAAGCGCTCGTGCAGCGCGCGCAGGTAGTCCTCGCACGTGCCGTGCAGCGCGCGGATGCGGCCGATGTGTCCCGACGGCGCGGGCTTCGGGGTCAGGCGGGCCTCGATCGCCCGCTCCGTGGCGTCGCTGAGCTTGAACGCGTCCGCCCCGAAGAACTTGATGCCATTGTCGGCGAACGGGTTGTGCGAGGCGGAGATGACTGCGGCGAGGTCCAGGCCGTAGCGGCCGATCAGCAGCGGCGCGGCCGGAGTCGGCAGCACGCCGCCGAGCAGGACGTCGCCCCCGGCGGCCGTGATGCCCGCCGCCAGCGCCGCCTCGAGCATCTCCCCCGACTCGCGGGTGTCGCGGATGACCAGCACCCGCGGGCGCTCGCCGCCGACCTCGAGCGTCGCGGCCCGCCCGAGGGCGAGCGCGAGGTCCGCGGTCAGCAGGTCGCCGGCCACCCCACGGACGCCGTCGGTCCCGAACAGCTTGCGCACGGCGGGGGTCGCTAGCGCTTGGAGAACTGCGGCCGCTTGCGGGCCTTCTTCAGCCCGGCCTTCTTGCGCTCCTTCGCACGCGCGTCGCGCGTGAGGAAGCCGCGGCGCTTGAGCTCGCCACGGAGGTTTGGGTCGGCCTCCAGCAGCGCGCGCGAGATCCCGTGGCGCAGCGCGCCGGCCTGCGAGCTCACCCCGCCGCCGTGCATGCGGGCCACGACGTCCATCCTGTCCTCGTAGCCCACCACCTCCAGCGGCTGGCGGATGTTGCGCTGCAGCGTCGGGCGCGGGAAGAAGTCGTTCAGCGGCTTGCCGTTGACGGTGTACGCGCCGGAGCCGGGGCGCAGGATCACGCGGGCGACGGCGGTCTTGCGCTTGCCCGTTGCGCGGTAGCGCGCGTCGGCGGCGAGGTCGATCGTGGCGGCTACGGGCTGCTCGTCGGCGCGGTCCTGCTCGGCGGCGGCCTCGGCGGCGGCCTGGGCCTCCTCGTCG
>JACCQW010000294.1 GCA_013813955.1 Solirubrobacterales bacterium | reverse complement strand
GGCCGGCGATCCGCGCCCGCGCCTCCCGGCGCGTCGCCTTCGGCCGCGCGCTGAGGGTCAGCGGCACGATCCGTCCGCGGCGCTCGCGGGTGGTCCTCGAGATCGCCCGCCGCGGGGAGGACGCCAGGCAGCACACCGTCGCGCGCATCCCGGTGAAGGTGCGCGGTGGCCGCTTCACCACGACCGTGCGCCTGCGCCGCCCGGCGCTGCACCGCCTGCGGGTCGCGTTTCGCAGCGACCGGCGCAACCGGGCCGGCCGCTCGGCCGACGTCTACGTGCGCGCCGTGCGCTCGCGGTCGGCGACCGGCGGCGCGCGGTCGGCCGGCCCAGGCTGAGAGACGGACCCGCCCACCCGGCATGATGGTCGCCGCATGACGCGGCGCGCGCCCTCCACCGACGACCACGAGGCCCACGGCAGCTCGTCACGCGTCGTGCGCACCTGCGCGGCGCTGGCGGACTCGACGGCGTTCAACGTGGCGATCTTCGCCGTGATCCTGGCCAACGCCGCCGTGCTGGGCCTGGAGACCTACGACGCGGTCGTGCGCGACGCCGGCGGGCTGCTGCGCACGCTCAACGACGTCTTCCTCGGGGTCTTCGTCGTCGAACTGGTCATACGCCTGACCGCGTTCGGCTCGCGGCCGGGCCGGTTCTTTCGCAGCGGCTGGAACGTCTTCGACTTCGTCGTCGTCTTCGCATCGTTCGCGCCCGGCCTTCGCGAGAACGCGACGCTGCTGCGCATCGCGCGCCTGGCCCGCGTGATGCGGGTCGTGCGCCTGCTGCCCGACCTGCGCGTGCTGATCATCGCGATCGGACGCAGCCTGCCCGGGGTGGCCAGCCTGGTGGTCCTCGGCGTCCTGACCGTGTTCGTCTACGGCATGGTCGGCTGGCTCATCTTCGACGACCACGCCGCCGCCGAGTACGGGACGATCGGCGAGGCGATGCTGACGCTGTTCGTCCTGCTGTCGCTGGAGAACCTGCCCGACCAGATCGCCCTGGGCCGCGAGCTCTCGGAGTGGACCGTCGTCTACTTCGTCAGCTACGTGCTCGTCGCGGCGTTCCTGCTGTTCAACATCCTCATCGGCGTGGTCATCAACTCGCTCGACGAGGCGCACCAGATCGAGCAGGAGCGTGAGCACGCCGATCGTCTCGAGCACGGCGAGCCGGAGCCGGAGAGCGCCCTGGAGGACCGCATCGCCGAGCTGCGCCGCGCGCTGGACGGCCTGGAGCGCGACCTGCGCCGGCGGAGTCGCTAGCGCTCCGTCCAGCCGCCGGTCTGCCCCTTGTACAGGCCCTCACCGCCGAAGACCATCCGCACGGTGCGTCGCAGGATCTCGAGGTCCAGGCGCCAGCAGCGGTGCTCGATGTACCAGAGGTCGAGCTCGATGCGCTCGTGCCACGGAAGCGTCGTGCGCCCGTTGACCTGCGCCCATCCGGTGATGCCCGGCTTGATCGCCAGTCGCCCGCGCTCGCGCTCGGTGTACTGCTGCACCTGCACCGGGATCGTGGGCCGCGGACCGATGATCGCCATCTCGCCGCGCAGGACGTTGACGAGGTTGGGCAGCTCGTCCAGCGACGTGCGCCGCAGCAGCGCGCCGACGCGCGTGATCCGCGGGTCGCCCTCGGTGACTGCCAGCCCCGCGCCGATCGACTCCGCCCCGGCGACCATGGTGCGCAGCTTGAGCACGTCGAAGGCGCGGCCGTGGCGGCCGATGCGCCGCTGGCGGTAGATCGGGTGGCCCCCGCTCTCCAGGCGGATCGCCACGACGGCGAGCGCGAGCAGCGGCGCGGTGAGAAGCAGCGCCAGGCCGGCGACGAGGACGTCGAACACGCGGCGGCTCATCGCGTGCCCTCCGCCGGCTCCCAGCCGGCCGGCGTGCCGTGACGCAGCCAGTCCCACAGGCCGGCGGCGACGGACGCCGTGGTGAGCACGTAGTAGCGCGCGACGAGCAACGGCCGCGCGGGCAGCACGCGGGCCAGCAGGGCGGCGGCGAGCAGCGCGACCTGCGCCGCGAACGCGACCGCGTAGGCGGCGTGCTCCGCGGCGAGGAGCGCGCTCGTGACGAACGCGATCAGGTGCAGGAACGGCGCGGCGTAGCGCAGCAGCCGGTGCGAGGCGATCATCAGGGCGTAGCGCGGCGGGTAGCCGCGCGGCGAGAGCATCCCGCCGCGCATGACGATCGGCCAGGTGTGGCTCATCATGCGCCGCTTGCGCGCGAACTCGCCCTCTATCGAGGGGACCATCTTCTCGCTCGCGCGCGACGCGGGGACGTACACCGCCCGGCGGCCGCGCTTGACCATGTTGAACGGGAACGAGAGGTCGTGGCCCATGATCGGGTCGACGTGGATGTAGGCCTCGCGCCGCGTCGCGTAGATCGCCCCGTTGCCGGCGGTGATCGACGACAAGCGCGACTCCAGCGTGCGCAGCGCCATCTCGTAGCGCCAGTAGAGCCCCTCCTGGTTGGTCCCGGAGGCGTTGACGAAGCGCACCTGCCCGCAGGCGTAGCCGACGCGGGGGTCGGCGAACGCGGTGACGAGCTCGCGCAGGGCGCCGGGCTCCCACACCGAGTTGGCGTCCGAGAACGCGAGCAGCTCTCCCCGCGCCCGCTCGACGGCGGCGTCCTGGGCGCGGACCTTGCCGCCGCGCGGCAGGTCGAGCACGAGGTCGGCGCCCGCGCTGCGTGCCTCGGAGACCGTGCCGTCGGCCGAGCCGTCGCTGGCGACGATGACCTGCAGGCGGTCGCGCGGATAGTCGAGCGCGAGCGCGCCGGCGACCTTCGCGCCGATCACGGCGCCCTCGTCG
>JACCQW010000288.1 GCA_013813955.1 Solirubrobacterales bacterium | reverse complement strand
CGCATGCCTCGCCCGCCGCCGCCGGCCGCCGCTTTGACCATGAGCGGAAAGCGGTCCTCGCGCTCGGCGGCCCAGGCGATGATGTCCGCGTCGCCCAGGTCCTCGCGCTCGATCCCCGGCACGACCGCGACGCCTGCCGCCTGCGCGAGGGCCTTCGCCGCCACCTTGTCGCCGAGCTTCTCGATCGCCTCCGGGGAAGGCCCGACGAACGTCAGCCCCGCGGCGGCGCAGGCGCGGGCGAAGTCCGCGCGCTCGGAGAGGAAGCCGTAGCCGGGGTGCACGGCCTCGGCGCCGGCGCGGCGCGCCGCGTCGATGATCGCATCGGCGCGCAGGTAGGACTCGCCTGCGGGCGCGGGCCCGATCGTGAATGCCGCGTCGGCCAGGCGCACGTGCGGCGCGCGCGCGTCGGCCTCCGAGCACACGGCGACGGAGCGCACGCCCAGGCGGCGCAGCGTGGAGATCACGCGCACGGCGATCTCTCCGCGGTTGGCGACCAGCACGCTGGCGAACATGCGTTCAGTCCACGCGCCAGTCGATCGGGCCCGCCACCAGCGTGTGCGAGCCCAGCGGGCGGCCGAGCAGCGCCTGCGCGGCGCGCGCGGCGCCGACGAGCGCATCGAGGTCGATGCCGGTCTGAACGCCCATCTCGTGCAGCATCCCGACCAGGTCCTCGCTGGCGATGTTGCCGGTCGACCCGGGCGGGACGGGGCAGCCGCCCAGCTCCCCGACGCTCGACTCGAAGCTCTCACAGCCGGCCTGCAGCGCGGCGAGCACGTTGGCCAGGCCCTGCCCGCGGGTGTTGTGGAAGTGCGCGGTCAGCTCGACGTCGCCCAGCGCCTCGCGCGCGGCGAGGAAGTGCTCGCGCACCTGCACGGGGTTGGCCATGCCCGTCGTATCGCCGAAGGCGATCTCCTGCGCGCCGGCGTCGGCCAGCCGCCGGGCCAGGCCGAGCACGACCGCGCGGTCCACGCGCCCCTCGTAGGGGCAGCCGAAGCTCGTGACGATCGTCGCCTCCACGCGCAGGCCCCCCTCACGGGCGCGGGGGACGACGCGCAGCAGCCCGTCCATCGACGCCTCGATGCTGCGGTTGACGTTCTTCGCGTTGTGGGTCTGGCTGGCGGAGACGAACACGCCGATCTCCTCGAAGCGCTCGCGCACCTCCAGCGCATCGTCCAGGCCGCGCTCGTTGGGTACGAGCACGCTGCGGGCGACGCCGTCGGGCACGTCAATCGCCGCGAGCACCTCGCGCCCGTCGGCGAGCTGGGGGACGACGTCGGCGCGCACGAAGCTCGTGACCTCGATCCGTCGCAGGCCCGTGCGCGCGAGCGCGTCGACGAGCCCGACCTTGTCCGCCGTGGGGAGGACCTCGGGCTCGTTCTGAAAGCCGTCGCGCGGGCCGACCTCACGGATGCTGACCTCCGTCATGGGAGAGTCCCCGAGCCGGCGTCCGGCCGGCTCATCTGAGAACCCCGCTCGCCATCCGGGCGGTCGTGACCGGGCCTTCGGCCCTCATGCGCCCAGCGCGCGGGCGATGACCATCTGCTGCACCTCGTCGGTGCCCTCGCCGATGGTCAGGATCTTCGCGTCGCGGTACATGCGGCAGACGGGGTACTCCTCCATGTAGCCGTAGCCCCCGTGGATCTGTACGGCCTCCTCGGCGCAGCGCACGGCCAGGCGGCCGGTCTTCAGCTTTGCCTGCGCGGCGATGAGGTTGAAGTCCTTGCCCGCGTCCTTGGCCAGCGCAGCCTTGTAGACGATGTAGCGCGCGGCCTCGATCTCCGTGGCCATGTCGGCGAGCTTCACCTGGATGGCCTGGAAGCGGGAGATCGCCTGGCCGAAGGCCCGGCGCTCCTTGGCGTAGGCCAGCGCCAGGTCGAACGCGCCCTGGGCGAGCCCGAGACCCATCGCGGCCACGCCGATGCGCCCGATCGCCAGCACCTGCAGGAACTGCTTGAAGCCGTGGCCGCGACGGCCGAGCAGGCTCCCCTCGGGCACCCGGCACCCGGTGAATGTCAGCGGCCGGGTGTCCGAGGCGTTCCAGCCCATCTTGCGATACGGCTCACCGGGCTCATAGCCGGGGGTCCCGTTGGGGACGATGAGGTTGGAGATCTCCCGGGTGCCGTCCGAGCCGGTCAGCGCGGTGATCGAGACCATCCCGGAGATGTCGGTGCCGGCGTTGGTGATGAACTGCTTGGCGCCGTCGACGACCCACTCTCCGTCGTGCAGCCTCGCCCGCGTCCTGGTGTTGCCGGCGTCCGAGCCGGCGTCGGGCTCGGTCAGGCCGAAGGCGCCGAGGCGCTCGCCGCTGCACAGCTGCGGCATCCACTCCTGCTTCTGCTCCTCGGTGCCGAACAGGTGGATCGGCTGCGTGCCCAGCGAGGTGTGCGCGCACAGCGTGATGGCCACCGAGGAGTCCACGCGCGCGAGCTGCTCGACGGCGAGCGCGTAGGCCAGCGAGTCGCTTCCGCCGCCGCCGTAGCGCTCGGGGAACGGGATCCCCATCAGGCCGAGCCTGCCCAGCTGGGCGACGATCTCGTAGGGGAAGGACTTGGTGCGGTCGAGCTCCTCGGCCGCCGGGGCCACCTCCCCCTCGGCGAAGTCGCGGACCGTGGAGCGGATGAGCTCGTGATCGTCGGAGAGGTCGAAGTCCATCCGGACCGAGTATGAACGATCGTTCAGACGCACGCAACCACGGCCTGCTGTGCGGGCAGTAACATGGGGGCCATGATGCTGAACGTGCGATCAGTCACCGGCGACACCCGTGAGCGGATCCACGAGGCCGGCTTGGCGCTCTTCCACGAGCGCGGCTACACCGGCACCACCGTGCGCGAGCTGGCCGAGGCATGCGGGCTGACCGCGGGCTCGCTCTACAACCACTACGCCTCCAAGGACGATCTGCTGTTCGCGATCGTCGACCGCGTGCACGACCGCGCGGACGCGGTCCTGGCCGGCGCGCTGCGCAGCGCGGGCGCCGGGCCCGAGGCGCAGCTGGAGGCGCTCGCCTCCGCCTTCACCGCCTTCCACATCGCCCGGCCCCAGGCCACGCGCGTGGCCAACCGCGACTACATCTACCTGCCGCCCGCCCAGCGCGAGAGCGTGGTGCGCCGCCGCCGGCGCGTGCGCGCGCTGTTCGCCGACGTCCTGCGCCAGGGAGAGCGCGAGGGGCGCTTCTCGTTCGCCGTGCTCGGCAGCGAGGATGCGGTCGAGGCCGCGAGCATGGCGATCCTCAACATGGCGGTCTGGGTCGCTGAGTGGTTCGATCCGTCGGGACCGCGGACCGCCCAGGACACCGCCGCGCTGCACGGCCGCCTGGCCCTGCGCATCGCACGCGGCTAGGACCCCGTCACCGAGAGCTCGGCGGCCATCTCGACGAACACGTCGAGGGCCTCGGGGTTGGCCAGCGAGTCGACGCTGGCCGCCTGCTCTGGCGGTGTGCCCATGAGGATCCTCTTGACCGGCAGCTCGAGCGCCTTGCCGCTCAGCGTGCGCGGGACCTCGTCGATCTGCAGCACGCGGTCGGGCACATGGCGCGGCGAGCAGTCCTCGCGCACCCGGCGCCTGATCTGCGCGACGAGGTCGTCGTCGAGCCGCACGCCCTCGCGCAGGACGACGAACAACGGCATGTACGACCCCGCCCCGCCGGCCTCGGGGACGTCGACCACGAGGCTGTCCATCACCTCGTCGACCGCGTTGACCGCGCTGTAGATCTCGCTGGTGCCCATGCGCACGCCCTGGCGGTTGATCGTCGAGTCCGAGCGCCCGTAGATGACCGCCCCGCCGCGCGGGGTGATGCGGATCCAGTCGCCGTGGCGCCAGACACCGGGCCACCTGTCGAAGTAGCTCTCGCGGTAGCGCGCTCCGCCGGGGTCGTTCCACAGATACAGGGGCATGGACGGCATCGGCTGCGTGAGCACGAGCTCGCCGACCTCGTCGAAAACCGGGCGACCGTCCTCGTCCCACGCCTCCACGGCGCAGCCCAGCGCTCGGCACTGCAGCTCGCCGGCGAACACCGCCAGCAGGGGGCAGCCGCCGACGAAGGCCGTGCACACGTCGCTGCCCCCGCTCGTGGAGTACAGCCAGAGGTCGTGGCCGACGTGCTCGTAGACCCAGGCGAAGCCCTCGGGCGGCAGCGGCGAGCCGGTCGAACCGACGCTGCGCAGGGCGCCGAGGTCGTGGTCGCGGGCGGGCTCGACGCCCTCCTTGGCGCACGACGTGAGGTAGCCCGCGCTCGTGCCGAACGTCGTCGCGCCTGTGCGCTGTGCCAGGTCCCACAGCGCGTCGAGGCCGGGATGCGCCGGGTTGCCGTCGTAGAGGATGATCGCCGCCGGCGTGAGCAGCGCGCCGACGAGGAAGTTCCACATCATCCAGCCGGTGGTCGTGAACCAGAAGATCCGGTCGCCGGCCTGCAGGTCGAGGTGCAGGTGGCCCTTCTTGAGCTGCTCGACGAGGATCCCGCCGTGGCCCTGGACGATGGCCTTGGGCAGGCCGGTCGTCCCGCTGGAGTACAGGATCCACAGCGGGTGCTCGAAGGGCACCTGCTCGAAGGTCAGCTCCGGCGCCTTGCCGCCGCCGCGCAGGACGTCGGCCCAGGGTGAGGCGTCATGCAGGGCGCCCAGGTCCGGCGCCGCATCGAGGTACCCCAGGACGACGGTGGCCTGCAGGGTGGGAAGCTCGCGCTGCAGCTCGGCGACCGTGCCCAGCCGGTCGAAGTCCCTGCCGCCGTAGCGGTAGCCGTCGACGGCCAGCAGCAACTTCGGCTCGATCTGCGAGAAGCGGTCGACCACGCTGCGGGCGCCGAACTCAGGCGCGGCGCTCGACCAGACCGCGCCGAGCGAGGCGGTGGCCAGGAAGGCGGCGACCGTCTCCGGGAGGTTCGGCATGTAGGCGACCACGCGATCGCCCTCACCGACGCCGCGCGCCTGCAGGCCGGCGCGGATGCGGGCGGTCTGGTCGGTCAGGTCTCCCCAGGTCCACTCGCCGGGGTTCCGCAGCTCCGACGCGTGGCGGATGGCCACCTCGTCGG
>JACCQW010000276.1 GCA_013813955.1 Solirubrobacterales bacterium | reverse complement strand
CCTGTGGCTGGGGGGCGAGCTCGCGCGGCGGGGCCTGGCCCCCGCCCCGTCACAGGCCAACGTGCTCTGGATGACCGCTCCGGGCGGCGACGCGGCCGCGCTCGCGCAGCGGATCGCGCACGGCGGCGTGACCGTCGCCACGGGCGCCGTGCTCGGCGAGCCTGCCCACCTGCGGGTGACGGTCCGCGACCGGCCGGCCTCGGGGCGCTTCCTGCGCGCGCTGGACGCCGCGCTGGGCTGACGCGACTTTTCCCACCGAGTTGGCGCAATCGGCAAGACTGCTCGCTTGTCAACCTTCCGGAAGGAGCACGAATGCGCACACGGACCATGGTCATCGCCGCCCTCGCGGCCACCGCCCTGGTCGCCGCGGGATGCGGCGACGACGACGAGGACGAGGGCGGCGGGGGCGCCGCGGCAAAGCCCGCGACCCTCAAGCTCACCGCGACCGCGGCCGGCGCCAACCGCAAGACGATCGATGCTCCGGCGTCCGTGCCCCCCGGCCTGGTCACGATCACGCTGCGCAACACCGACAAGGTGGCCCGCGAGGCGCAGCTGGTCCGCATCGAGGGCGACCAGAGCCCACAGGACGTGCTGAAGGCCGTCTCCACGGAGAACGGCCCGCTCCCGCAGTTCATCCAGGACGGCGGCGGCGTCGCGCCGGTCAAGCCGGGGCAGACCGGAACGGTCACGCAGGTGCTGGCGCCCGGTCGCTACGTGATCTTCGACACCGGCAGCGGAGAGGAGGGCGAGAACGTCCGCAGCAACGCCGAGATGGGCGCGCTGAAGGAGCTCACCGTCGTCGGCCAGGACGCCGAGGGCTCCGAGAACGCCGAGGCCGCCGATGCCGAGCTGCCGAAGGTCCCCGGCCGGATCACCGCTGTCGACTACGGCTTCACCACCGCGGGCCTGAAGGCCGGCAAGAACCAGGTGCGCTTCGAGAACACGGGCAAGGAGCTGCACCACGCGATCCTGTTCCCGCTCAACAAGGGCGCGACGATCGAGGACGCCACGAAGGCCTTCTCGCAGGACGGGCCGCCGAAGGGCCCGCCGCCGATCGACTTCCGCAACGCGTCGGGCACGGCGGTCATCGACGGCGACTACGCCCAGAACGTCGAGCTCGACCTCAAGGCCGGGAGCTATGCCGCGGTCTGCTTCATCCAGGACCGCAAGGGTGGCCCGCCCCACGTCGCCAAGGGCATGATCGCCGAGGTGACGGTGAGGTAGCCGTCAATCGCTGGACGCGGACGACTGGCGCAGCAGTGCGCCGGTCGTCTGCTCCAGGATCTTGCGCCAGGCCCGGGTCTTCTCCTTCTCGGCCTCGAAGTGGCGCATCACCTTGCGCACGCGGGTGGCGGAGATCTCGATGCCGTGGCGCTCGCAGATCTCGCGGAAGCGCGGGTACTCCGACGCCAGGCGCATCGTCACCGACTGAAAGCCGTGGCGGGCGACCTCCACGCGCGACGTGAAGTTCATGATCGACGTCTGGAACATCAGCTCGTCGTCGGGCTCGGGCTCGATGAGCACGATGTCCACGCCCGGGTAGCGCTGCTCCCACTGGCGCGCCATCTCGTGCAGCCGCTGATAGGCGAGCATCTTGAACACCTGGTAGCCGATCTGCGGAAAGCCCATGTCGCTGATGTGGCGCGTGCGCGTGCCGGTGAGCGTGCGGATCTTCGTCTTGAAGTCGTTGACATAGGGCACAAGCGGGTTGACGACGACCACGAACTTCGCCCCCGCCTCCACGGCGATGTCGAGGTTCGTGGTGGAGACGATGCCGCCGTCGACGAGCTCGCGGTCGCGGACGGTGACCGGCTTGTAGACCATCGGCAGAGCGGTCGACGCGTGCACCGCGGTGGAGATCGGCACGTCGTCCCAGCCCTCGGTCCCGAAGACGATGCGCTCGCAGGTGTCCAGGTCGGTGGCGGTCAGGTAGAGCTCCGGCTCGAGCATGCGGAAGTCGTCGGTGCGGTCGGGGTCGGAGAGCACGGTGCGCACGTAGCGCTCGATGCCCTTGCCCGAGTAGGCGCCCGAGGGCATGCCCTCGGCCAGCCCGAGGACGAGGTCCATCGCCGAGACCTGACCGCGGTGGGTGACGAGCGTCCGCAGCGCGAGGGCGGTGCGCAGCGGCAGCAGCGCGGCGCTCTTGGCGAACTCGACGAGGTTGGGCTGCAGCAGCGCGCCGAGGTCGACGTCTTGAAACGGCGTCGGCACCTGCTGGTTGACGACCCGCATCATCTCCTCGGGCGTGACGCCGTTGGCCGTCAGCGCCGCCACGAAGGATCCCGCGCTCGTGCCGACATAGACGTCGAACTGGTTGACGGTGCGGTTGACCGACAGCAGGTCGAGCGCCCGCAGGGCCCCGATCTCGTAGACACCGCCCGTGAAGCCGCCGCCGCCCAGGACCAGGGCGGTCTTCGAGCGCCGCGGGCGGCGCTTGCCCGCCGTCTTGGCGCGCTCCTTCTTCGCCGGCTCGAGCTTGACGACCTTGCCCATGAGCAGCGCAGTGTACGCCGCGCCTCCTCCGCGAAGGCGCACCTTCCGCCGCCCGAGCCTGTTGTGTACGGGGTATGCGACGCCTGATCTGTGCCCTCGCTCTGCTCGCCGGCCTCGTCGGCGCGAGCCCGGCCACGGCCTACGACGAGGCCGACCTGCGGGCCAAGCTCGCCCGCGAGATGCGCCTGGCCGGCTCGGCCACGGGCGCCTACGTCCGCGACATCGACAGCGGCGAGGACCTGTACTCCCTGCGCGAGAACCGAGTCCGGGTCCCCGCGTCGGTGGAGAAGCTCTACACGACCTCGGCCGCGCTGCTGCGCCTGGGCCCCGCCGCCACGCTGGACACCGTCGCGGCCGCCACGGGGACCGTCGACGGCGACGGCGTGCTGCGCGGCGACCTGTACCTCCTCGGCCGCGGGGACCCGTTCTTCGGGGCCCGGGCCGCCACGCGCCTGGCGCGCGCGGTGCGCGACGCGGGCATCCGGCGCATCGCGGGGTCGGTGATCGGCGACGAGGCTTACTTCGACAGGCGCCGCTCCGGGCGGTTCGGGGGCTATGACGGCGACCTCGGCGGGGTGCTC
>JACCQW010000275.1 GCA_013813955.1 Solirubrobacterales bacterium | reverse complement strand
CCGTCGAGGCCGCACCGCGCATCCGCCGCGACATCCGGCCCTTCGTCCGGGAGGCCCGCCCGCTCGTGCGCGACCTGCGCCCGGCGGCCCGCGACCTCGTGGGTGCGGAGCCGGGACTGACACGGTCGTTCACGGTCCTCAACCGCCTGTTCAACATGCTCGCCAACAACCCGCGCGGAGCCGAGGGCCCGGACGTGGCCGGCCGCGACGAGGGCTATCTGTTCTCGCTGGGCTGGCTCGGCCACCAGTCGGTGAACCTCTTCTCCAACGCCGACGCGCACGGCCCGCAGCGCACGCTGACCGTCGGCGGCACCTGCGCCGTGCTCGCGGGCACGCTGAACACGATCAAGGGCGACGACGACACCGCGCTGGCCAACACGTTCCTGCAGGGCATGTCCGGCGTGCTGACCGACCCGCGCGTGTGCGGGGGGAAGAGCGGCTGATGCAGAAGACCGCCCCCACCCCCGGCCGGCTGGCGATCATGGTCGCCTTCGCGCTGTCGTGCTTCGGGCTGCTCGTGTTCCTGTGGCTGTCCTTCGGCGGACCGACGCCGCTGAAGCCCCAGGGCTACCGCTTCGAGGTCGCCGTGCCCGAGGCCACGCAGCTGGCCATCGAGGCCGACGTGCGCGTCGCCGGCGTGCAGGTCGGGAAGGTGCGCGAGAAGCGGCGCGACCCGACCGGCAACCGCACGGTGGCCACCCTGGAGCTCGACCGCCGCTACGCCCCGGTCAGCCGCGACGCGCGCACGACGCTGCGCCAGAAGACGCTGCTGGGTGAGACCTATGTCGAGCTGCGGCCCGGCTCGGAGACCGCGCCCAAGCTGCCCGAGGGCGGGCGGCTGGCCAACGAGCGCATCGAGCCGACCGTCGAGCTCGACGAGGTCCTCGGCGCACTGGACCCCTTCACGCGGCGCGCGTTCCGCACGTGGCAACAGAGCCTGGCCGAGGCCGGGCGCGGGCGCGGCCAGGACCTCAACGACTCGCTGGGCAGCCTGCCCGGCTTCGTCGAGGAGGGCGGCGACCTGCTCAGCGTGCTCGACACCCAGCGCGCGGCCCTGAAGGGCCTGGTCAAGAACACCGGCGTCGTGTTCCGCGCGCTGACCGAGCGCGAGCAGCAGCTGCGCGCGCTCATCGAGAACTCCGACACGACATTCACGGCGATCCAGCGCCAGCGCGAGAACTTCGCGCGCACCTTCGCGATCTTCCCGACGTTCCTGGACGAGTCGCGGCGCACGTTCGCGCGGCTGGATCGCTTCTCGCGCGCCACCCAGCCGGTGGTGCGCGACCTCGAGCCCGCCCTGGACGACCTCTCCCCGGCCCTGCGCGACGTGGGCGACCTCGCGCCCGATCTGCGGCGCCTGTTCGTCAACCTCGACCCGCTCATCAAGGTCTCCAAGCGCAGCCTGCCCGCGACGCGCCAGGTCTTCGACGGGCTGCGCCCGCTGCTGGGCCGCCTGGGCCCGTGGCTGGGCGAGCTGAACCCGATCCTCGACTGGGTGGGCCAGCACGAGATGACGCTCACGGACGTCCTCGCGAACCTCGGGGTGGCCACCGCGGCACGCTCGCCGTCGGGCTTCCCCGGCGCGCCGGGGCACTACCTGCGCCAGTTCGGGCCCACCGGCGTGGAGACCGCGGCGGTCCACCCCAACCGCCTGGCCACCAACCGCGGCAACGCGTACATCAACCCGGGCTCGCTGGCCGGGCCCTTGGGCGCACGCTCGCGCATCATCGCGTCCTTCGACTGCGCGAACGCCGGCGGCGAGAAGCCCTCCGACGGCAGCTCGCCGGCGTGCCGCGAGCAGGCCCCCTACACGTTCGAGGGCCTCAGCCAGAAGTTCCCGCGCGTGCGCGCACGGGACTTCGCCAAGCCGTAGGCGCCACACGCCGTAGCGGTGGCGTAATGCGGCCGCCATACCCTCAGGCTCGATGAGCTCGATCGCGTCCAAGCCGGCCTCCGTGCGCGTGCGCCAGGCCGGGGCCTTCGCCGCGGGCGCGATCGCACTGGCCCTGCTGGCCGCCGACCCGGCCGACTTCCGGCGCACGCCGCTGCTCATCGGCTTGGCCTACCTCGCCGCAGCGAGCCTTGGCGGGCGCCGCGGGGGGCACTGGAGCACGGCGTGCGTGCTCATCGGGTGGGGCCTGGCGGTCGTGCTCGTCGGTGAGGGGATCATCGAGACCGGCGACGCCCCCGCCTATCTCGCGGGCGCCGGGGCCGGCGCGCTGGTGGCCGCCGGCCTCGAGCGCGCGGGCTTCAGCGCCGACCTGCTCGGTGTCGCCGCGGCCATGCTGCTGGCCGGGCTGCTGTTCGGCCTCTCGCCCGACGTCGCCGCGCTCGAGCAGGGCGAGACCTACGCCGCCGCGCTCGCCGTCGTCGCGGTCGTCAACCTGGCGCTCGCGCTGCGCGCCGGAGCGCCCCCGGACCCGCCGTGCCGCTCGTGACCGGTGACGCCAAGCTCGTGCATGCGCCCGGCATCGGCGCTGCATCGAGCCCTACC
>JACCQW010000272.1 GCA_013813955.1 Solirubrobacterales bacterium | reverse complement strand
CCGCTGGCGTGTCCCTTCTGCCGCCACGCGGCACGGGTGCGCGACTTCCTCTCGCTCTCGACGCCGACGCGGCCGGCACGCGTCGAGGTGCGCGTGGTACGGCGCACCAGCACCGCTCGTCGCGCGTCGCGACCGGCGGCCTCGCGCTGGCGGGCCGGCAACGCACGGTCGAGCTCCGCTGGGTGAGAACGCGCTCGGGCTGCTCACAGAGCGAACAGCTCGGTGAGGCGCATGCCCAGTCCGACGTCTCCGATCACGCGCAGGCGCCCGCGCAGGGCCAGTCGCCGCGGCCCGGTCGCGCCGCTGACGATCGCGCGCAGGTCCGACGGGCGCACCTTCAGCGTCAGCCGCGGGTCGTGCTCGGGCGTAGCGGAGATCGAGCAGGCCCCATCGGCGATGACGAGCTCGCGATGGTCGTAGCCACCGCCGGGCCGGTCCCACAGCTTGACGTGGATGACCGCGTCCAGGTCGCCCGCCTTCTCGGGGCGGAACTGGCCGGAGAGGTGCACGACGAGCGAGTCGATGACACGGTCGCGCGTCACGGGGTCGGCCATGAGCGCGTCGAAGGCGTCGTCGTCGAGCGCGGCGATCGCCGCATAGACCTCCGCGGCGGGAGCGTCGATGTCGATGCCCGGGTCCCGAGCCATGCCGCTGCGCAGCATCGCACAGCGCTCCCGCGCGCCAAGCGCCACCGTCCGCGCGGTCGGCGCCGTAGCGGGTGAACGCTCAGCCGACGAGCCCGCGCAGCTTCTCCAGGGACTCAGCGCCGGCCTTCTCGGCGGACTTGGCCAGCATGTCGCCCATCGGGCCGATGATCGGGCCGCCGTCGAAGCTGGCGGTCAGGGTCACCGTGGTGCGGTCCCCTGCGCTCGTGAGCTCCAGGCGCTGGCCGAGCTTGACACCCATCGGCCCGTCACCCTCCATCGCCAGGATCCTTGGAGCCGCGATCTCGGCGACCCTCCAGGTGACCTCGCCGGGCATGCCCATCAGCGTGACCTTCTCGGTGAAGGTGACGCCGGGCGCGAGCTGCGGGGCGCCCTCGGGGAACTCGACGTGGGTGATGTTCCACTCGCCGTAGCGGCTGAAGTCGCCGGCCACGGCCCACACCGCGTCGGCGGTGGCGGGGACGTCGCGGGTCTGCGTGACGGTCGGCATGTGCGTCTCTCCTTGGCAACGATGGGCGGTGGGCGGCAGGCTACTCGGGCTAGGCTCGGTGAATGGAGTCGTCACCGGTGCCGCGCTCGTCCTGACCTCTGGCTTGACGGGCCACGCAGCGACGGATGCCCGCGCGTCGTACGCTGACGGCGTGCCGGGCATCGGCGATCCCGACGAGATCGATGTCATCGCCGAGGACGTCGATGGCAATGCGCTGCTGTCCATCGTCCAGACGGGGGCGTGGCCGGCCCAGGGGTCAGCGCGCGGCCCGCTGAAGCGCAAGCTCAACACCTATCTGCGCTACGCCCGCGAGGGGCAGATGGTGAGCACGTACCCGAGCCTCGAAGGTCGTCCGATCGTCATCGCGCTGATGTACGACGAGCCGCCTCCGCAGGCCGTGCTCGACTACTGGCACAACAGAGGCTTGACCGTGGCCCGCGACGGGATCACCCTCGTCACGCGGGCGCTGGACGAGACCGTGTGGCGCGCCTGACGCAGCGCGGCGCCGTGCGCCACGAGCAGAACGCGGGGCCCTCAGCGTCCGCCCCCGCGCGAGCGCTCGAAGCCGGTCCACAGCACGTTGACCGCGGTGCTCACGATCTGCTCGCGCGGAACATGGGGGTGCTCGCTCCACCAGACCGCGAGGCCGGTCAGCCCGGCGCGCATGATCTCGGCGGCCATCTCCAGCGCCTCCTGGCCGGCCGAGCCGGCGAGGTACTCGGCGCCCGGCTCACGGCCGAGGACCATGGCGAGCGCGACCCGCGCCTGCGCCTGGACCTCGCGGTGGACCTCCTCGGCCTCCGCGTCGCCGGCCGCCTCGCGGAAGAACATCCGCGACGCGTACGGATGGGACTCGACGTAGCGCGCCCACGCGTCGAAGGAGCGGGGGACGCGGACCTCGGCGGGCTCGTCGCCGAAGAGGTGCTCGCGCCACACCTCCAGCAGCTCGTTGCGCGTGCGCTCGAGCAGGCGGCGGTGCAGGTCCAGCTTGGAGGCGAAGTGGTCGTACAACACGGGGGCCGACACCCCTGAGCGCCGCGCGATCTCCTGCATCGACGCGCCGCGGTAGCCGCGCTCGGCGAACACCTCCGTCGCCGCGCGCTCGATGATCTCCCGCCGCACGGGCGCGCTGAGCCGCTGCCGCTTGGTCGTTGACAACCTAACGCCCCTTAGGTAGCTTGACTAATGGTCATTAGGTTACGGAAATGGAGCGTCACCATGGGCGAGCATCTGGTCGAGGATCCGGTCTTTCGCACGCGCTACCGCTTCCGTCGCTCGACCGATCCCGGCGGCGGCGAGGTCCAGCACGTGGAGATGTGGATCGACCCTGATGGCGGCGTCACCCCGCACATCCACCACGCGATGGAGGAGCGCTTCACGGTCCGCGCCGGCCGGGCGGAGTTCCTCGCCGGGCGGACGTGGATCTCCGCGGGCCCCGGCGAGACGATCATCGTCCCCGCCGGGACGCGCCACGCGTTTCGCAACCGCGGCGACGAGGTCGCCCAGGTCGCGTGCGAGGCGCGCCCGCCCTCCACGCTGCAGGCGTTCCTCGAGGACGTCGCGGGCCTCTCCCGCGCCGGCAAGCTCACCTCCGTCGGGCTGCCCACGCCCAGCGGGGTGCTCGAGGCGGCGGTCCTGATCGACGACTACCGCGAGATGGTCCACCTGCTCTTCCCGGCACCGCCGCGACCCGTTCAGCGGCTTCTCTTCGGCCCCCTCGCCCGCTTGGCCAGGCACCGCGGGCACCGGTCGGGCGAGTTCGCGACGCTCGCCTGAGCGACCTCACCGCCCCGCCACCAGGCGCCGCCCGAGCAGCGCCTGCGCGGGGCGCAGGCCCCACAGCAGCCCGAGGCGATCGGCTGCCTCCAGCCCGCCCGCGGCCAGCGACAGCGGGGAGCTACGCGCGCCGTCGAACGCGCCGGCTGCCATCAGCTCGAGATACCAGCTCGTCGTCGCCTCGACGGTCTCGGTCAGCGGGCGCGTCCGGTAGCCCAGCTCGCGTAGTGCCTTGTCAGAGCTGAAGCGCCAGTCCTGGCCCATGAGCGAATAGGCCTCGGCGGAGATCGGCCCGGGCAGGCCGAGGCGCTCGCGCAGGCGCCCCAGGACGGCGATCTCGCGCGGCACGACGAGCAGCGTGCGCTCGAGGCCGGCGGCACGTGCGACCTTGTCGATCAGCTCGGCCCAGTCGCAGTTGTGGCCGCCGAGGATGTAGCGCTCGCCGGCCCGGCCGTGCTCGGCGGCCAGCAGGTGCCCCTCGGCCACGTCGGCGGCGTCGACGAAGCTCATCGGTGTATCGATCACCGCGGGCAGGCGGCCGCGCAGGAAGTTGCCGACGATGCGCGTGGACGTTTCGCCCGGCTGGCGGCGGTCGACCGGCACCCCGAGCACGTAGGCCGGGTTGACGACGACTACCTCCACCCCCAGCCGCCGGCCCGCGGCGAGCGCGGCCCGCTCCCCCGCTCGCTTGGAATCCGCGTAGACGAGGCCGAGCCCCGCCTCCGGGTAAGGGTTGTCCTCGGCGGCGGGGAAGCCATCGGCGGGGCCGATCGCGGAGATCGTGGACGTCAGCACGACGCGGCGCACTCCCTCGAAAGAGGCCGCCTCGACCGCGACCAGCGGGCTCTCCGCGTTGATCTCCCACACCTTCGCGATCGGCCGGGAGGCCACCAGCCCGGCCACATGGAAGAGGACCTCGCAGCCACGGACCGCCCGGCGCATCGCGTTGAGGTCGCGCACGTCGCCCTCGACGGGCTGCACTTCGATCCCGTCGAGCAGCGCCAGGCGCGCCGCGTTGCGATACCCCGCGCGGACGCGGTCTCCGCGCTCGGCCAGGCGCTGGGTGACGTGGGCTCCCACGAACCCGGTCGCCCCGGTCACGCACACGTCCCGCACCCGCCCGAGCGTAGAGCACGACCGCTGACCGACTCCCACTCGAAGGCAAGAGGGCGTACCGTGGGCGGCGAAGGACAGCCCCCCACGCCGGCGGTAGCTCGTGCGCCCGATGAGCACTCAAGGGATGACCCCACGGTGACCGAAATCTCGCCGGCGGTCGGCGTGGGTCTCGTCTGTGCGCTCCTGTCCGCGCTCGCGACCAATCTCGCCTTTCTGTTCAAGCACCGTGGCGCGGTCGCCGCGCCCGACGTCGACATGCGCCATCCGCTGCGCAGCGCGATCGATCTTTTTCGCTCCCGGTGGTGGAGCATCGGCTGGGGAGTGGCGGCGGTGGCGTTCGCCCTGCACGTGGCCGCGCTCTCCCTCGCCCCGCTCTCGATCGGCCAAGCGGTACTCGCGAGCGGCCTCGTCTTCCTGGCGGTGCTCGCCGAGCGCTTCTTCGGCTTCGAGCTGGGCCGTCGCCAGTGGATCGGGATCGGCCTGGTCGCGGTGTCGCTGAGCCTGCTGACGCTGACCGGCGGCGGCGGAGGTGGAGGGGCCAGTTCCCGCTACTCCCTTGCGGGGATGATCCTCTTCGAGGGCATCGCCGTCTGCGTCGGCCTACTGCTGGTCGTCTCCCACCTGATCGAGCGCATCCCGGTGCAGCGCGGCGTGCTGCTCGGTATCGCCGCCGGACTTGGGTTCGGGATCTCCGACGTGGCCATCAAGGCGCTCTCGGGCGACCTCGAGAGCGGGCCCGCCGGCCTCGTGAGCCCATGGAGCATCGTCATCGTCACCGCGGCGGTCTTCTCGTTCTTCGCGTCCGCGCGCAGCCTGCAGATCGGTGACGGCGTCGCCGTGATCGCCGTCACCTCGGTCGCGGCCAACCTCTCCACGATCCTCGCCGGGCTGGCGGTCTTCGGAGACCGGCTGGGCGAGACCGCCTTCGTCATCGGCGTGCGCCTCGCGGCGTTCGCCCTGATTCTCGTCGGGGCGGCGCTGATCCCGGCGCCCGTGCGCGCCGGCGAAGCGCTCCAGGAGTCAACCGCCTGAGTCAGCCTCGCCGAGCGTCCGCTGCATTCCGCGCCCGACCGCCTCGATCACGTGAGGCCGCAGCCGATCCGCGGGGATGATGGCGTCGATCGACCCGACGCGCAGGGCCCGCTCCACGCTGTGGACGTCGTCGAACTCGTTCGCCGCCTCGCCGAGCTTCTCCGAGCGCACCGCCGCCCTCACCTCGTCCAGCTCGGCCCGCAGCCGTGCGCGCTCGTCGTCCTCCACCCCGTCCAGGCGCGCCTCGAGCTCGACGACCCGTGGGTCGGCGTCGGTGCGCTTGCCGATGTCGCGTGCGAAGACCGTCGCGGCCGCCGGCGCGCCGCCGATGACAGATGCGTAGGAACCCTCGACGGCGATGACCTCCATGGTGTCGTTGAGCGTCCCGGAGAAGACGACGAAGGCTCCGCCGTGGTAGCGCGAGACGACGCAGAAGACGATCGGGCCGTCGAAGTTGACCACGGCACGCCCGATCTCGGCCCCGTACTCGAGCTGCAGGTTGCGCAGCGACTCCGGCGAGCCGTCGAAGCCCGAGAGGTTGGCCAGCACCACCACGGGCCGGTTGCCGCTGGCGGCATTGACGGCCCGCGCCACCTTCTTAGACGACCGCGGGAAGAGCGTCCCCGCCGTCCACTGGTCCGGTCCGTCGGCGGGCAGCAGGCCACGGCGGGGCAGCGGCCGCGACTCGATGCCGAGCATGGTCACCGGCTGTCCGCCCAGGTGGGCGTCGAGGACGACGGCGCTCTCCGCGTCCGCCATCGCCGCCCAGCGCTCGAGCGGCGGGTGGTCCTGGTCGGCGACGGCCCGCATCACCGTGCGGATGTCGAAGGGCTTCTTGCGCTCGGGGTTCGTCGCCTCGGAGAAGATGTCCCCGACGGTCTCGAAGTCGCTGCCGGAGGCGTGGTGGGGGTGGGTGCGCACGTCGCGGTCGGCGGGGTCGGTGGTCGGCGCCCGCCGCGGGAAGCGCTCGCCCGGCACGACGTACGTGTGCTCGTAATGGGCGAACAGGACGCCGCACGCCGCCGCCAGGTCCTCGGCCCAGTACTGGGCCTGGCCGTTGGGGCCCATGATCCGGTCGTAGCCTCCGATCCCGAAGTTGTCCTCGGCCGACACGCCGCCCGAGTAGTCCAGCGCCTGCTTGCCTGTGAGCACCATGGCGCTGTCAGGGGTCATGACGAGGATGCCGCTCGTGTGCAGCAGCATCGTCGCCTCGGCGTTCCAGTAGGGCTGGGCGCCGACGTTGATCCCGGCGACGACCACGTTGACCTCGCCCCGCGCCTGGGTGAACGTGATCAGACGGCGCAGCACGCGCGAGACCCAGTCCATGTTCTCCGAACCGCTCTCCATCGAGATCATCGCTCCGGCCGACACCGCCAGCCACTCGACTGGCACCCCCATCTCCTCGGCGAGGTCCAGCGCCCGGATGATCCGGACACATTCGGGCTCGGCGATCGCTCCGAGCGCCCTGGTCGGATCGCCGAAGAGGGCGACGCGCGTCATCCCCTCGGGATGGAGGTCGGTGACCGTCCGCACCACGCCGACGATGATCCCCGCGTTGTTCTGGCCGTAGGGCCGCTGCACCGCCACGAGCCGGCCGCCCTCGTCGAGGTCGTGCTCGGTGAACGTCCCGCGCTCGCCGACGAGCAGGGGGACGAGCTCATACGGGTAGACCGTCCCCCGGCGCCGGGCTCGCAGCACCTTCTGCGCGTACTCGTCGAGGGTCGCCAGCGGCTCCGTCGGCGGCTCCTGGACCGACATCGTGACTCCCTCCCCGGGCTGGTAGGAGAAGCCGAGCGCCATGTTGCGCAGCTCACCGTCCGGCGGGGTGGCGACCCGCGCCTCGATGACCACGTCCTCCAGGCCCAGCCCGACGGTGAGCGCAGCCAGCTTGCGGGTCACCGACATGAGCTCATCGAGCGGCACGTCGAGGGGCGGCCAGACGAAGAGCAGCACTCGATTGGCGTGCAGCCGGCGATTGGAAGGGCGCTGGGACTGGAAGCGGCGGATGCCGTCCAGGCACGCGGCGAGCAGCCGCTCGGGCTCGGGCAGGGCCGTGAGCCGGCCCGCGGCGTCCCGCACAGGGGTGAGATCGCGCACCTCCGCCAGCGCGACGAGGCGCTCGTCGGCGGGGTTCTCACGGCCGACGCAGTGGTAGAGGTAGACGTCTTCGACCGCCGGCACGCGCGTGACATCGAAGTTGGCCAGGCGCCAGAGGTCCAGCCGCTGGGCGATCATCGGGTGAAGCCCGCGGGCGATGCGATCCTCGGCAAGGCCGCCGTCGGCCGGCCGGAAGGTGAAGTGGTGCATGTCGGCCCCGCCGCGGCTGCTCACGGCCACCGCCACCTGGCGCACACTCGGCGGCAGTCGCGCATCGGCGAGGGCGGCGCCGAGCTGGGCGGCCATGGCGTCGGCGTCCGGCGGCGGATCGCTCCAGGAGAGGTAGAAGTCCACCACGGCCTGCGCCGCGGGATCCTCGGGCGCGAGCGTGCCCAGCGCCGCAGCGGCCGCGCGCAGCTCCGAGGCCTCGGCCAGCGTCGTGACGAGCCGCAGCTGCCGGCCGTCGTGCGCGTAGCGGGCGGTCATGAACCGGCGGTCGTCGAGGCTCACCGACCGCACGTCCTCGAGCCGGCGGATCCTGTAGTAGCGGCGGGTGAGGATCTCGACGATCGGCTCGTTGCCCTCCCGCACGCCGATCCGCTCCCCCAGCAGCCGGATGAGCGTATGCGGGCTCGCGACGAGCGCCTCGAGGCGATCGGCGTAGTCGGGAGCGTCGGGATGTGCGACGAGGTAGTTGAGCTGCTCGCGGACCGCCGCGAAGACCCGGTCGCGCCCCTGCTCGATCAGGGGCTGGTCGAAGACGCGGAAGCGCACGCTGCGGGCGAGCTCGCCGACCGCCGGATAGCGCAGCTGCGTCGCGACGATGAGCCGGTCGAGCGTCTCGCGGAACTCGTCGCGCAGCGGTGCGGGCAGGGCCTCGGCGTGCCGGAGGCGTTGGTCGAGGAGGGCCATCACGACCGGGAGCTGGGACGGCGCACGCTGGTGGGCGAGGAAGATCCGATAGACCGCCTCCTCCAGCCCGGGGCCCCGATCGAGGTCGTCGATGCCGTAGCGGGCGAGCGCGCGGGCGAGCCGCGCCCGGAACGTCTCCGGCAGCCGCTCGCGCTCGACGTCGAGCGAGCGCAGGTAGGAGCGGAAGTGCTCGCGGGGGTTGCGGACCCGTTCGCCTTCCTCGGCTCCCAGATCGTCCCCGGCTCCCGCCGGCCAGTTGCGCGAGAGCTCGGCCAGGTCGGCGAAGATCTTGAGGATCTCCAGCTCGCCGTGCAGCAGCTCGGGATCGTCGGCGGGCACCTCGCCGCGGGCCTGCTCGAACTCCGCAACGAGCCGGCGGGCCTTCTGCACGCTCACGTCGAAGCCCATGATCAGGCTGCGCAGGGCGTCCAGGTGCTCGCGCGCGCCGGGGCGGGCGCCAGGTTCGTCGGGAGCGGCGAGCGTCTCGAAGCCAAGGCGCGGCGTGTCCGGCGCCGCCGCATCCTTCGCCGCCCGCGGCTCGACGCGCAGCAGCGGCGCTCCGGCCTCGACGTGAACGTTGCCGGCCACGAGGACCTCCCGCACACGCCCGGCATGCGTGCTGACGATCGTCATCTCCATCTTCATCGCCTCCAGGAGCGCGACCGGCGCCCCGGCCTCCACCTCCTCGCCCGGCGCCACGTTCACGGCCACGACGAGTGCCGGCGCCGGCGCCCGGACCACGCCGCCCTCATCGCGCGACAGACGATGCGCGACGCCGTCGACCTCCACCAGGTGATCCGGGCCGTCGGCCACGGAGGTGATCCTGAAGGCGCGCCCGCCGATCCACAGCCGGCTGCGGAAGCGGCCGAGGGGCTCGACGCCCACGTCGACGGTCGCGCCGTCGGCGTCGATCGTGTAGCGCCCGGGCCCCACCTGTGCGACCGCCAGCCGGTATGTCAGCCCGCGGTGGGTGAGCTCGGCCGTCCGCCCGACCTCGTGGCCGGCCCGCGGGCGGCCACGAGCGGCGGCGGCGTAGAAGCCGCGGCGCTCGATCTCCTCCTCGGCGTCGTAGCTGTCGATCGCGGCGGCGAGCAGCGCGACCTCGGCGTGGCGCGTGGGGACGTGGCCGCCCGCGTCGACGAGGCGGTCCAGCCAGCCGGTGTCCGCAGTGCCGGCGACCATCTCCGGACGGTCGAGGAGGTCGAGCAGGAAGGCCCTGTTGGTCGTCCCGCCACGGATGATCACCGTCGTCTCGCCGAGGGCCCGCCGCAGCCGCGCCCTCGCCTCCTCGCGGTTGCGCCCTGAGCCGATGACCTTGGCGACCATCGAATCGTGCTCGGGCGAGACGACGTCGCCCTCGGCGATGCCCGTGTCGACCCGTACCCCCGGCCCGCACGGAAGGCAGAGGAGCTCGACGGTCCCCGGCGACGGCGCGAAATCCCGCTCGGGGTCCTCCGCGTTCAGCCGGGCCTCGATCGCGTGACCGGCGGCGGGCGGGGGCTCTGCGTCCAGGCGCCCGCCACGGGCCACGTGGAGCTGGAGCTTCACGAGGTCCAGGCCGGTCGTCACCTCGGTGACCGGGTGCTCCACCTGAAGGCGGGGGTTCACCTCCAGGAAGGCAAAGCTGCCGTTCCCGGGCTCGAAGAGGAACTCGACCGTCCCCGCGTTGCGGTAGCCGGCCGCCCCGGCCAGCTTGACCGCCGCGACCTTCAGCTCGCGCTCCTGCTCCCCGCTGAGGACGGGCGAGCCCGACTCCTCGATCAGCTTCTGGTTGCGGCGCTGGATCGAGCAGTCGCGCACCCCCGCCGCCCATACGGTGCCGTGGTCGTCCGCGATCACCTGCACCTCGACGTGGTGCGCGCCCGTGACCAGGCGCTCGATGAAGATCGCCTCGTCACCGAAGGCGCGCAGCGCCTCGCCGCGCGCGTGCTCGAAGGCATCCGCCAGCTCGTCCTCGGACGCCGCGACACGGATTCCGCGCCCACCGCCGCCCGCCCTGGCCTTGATCATGACCGGGTACCCGATCTCACGGGCGTGAGCGGCCGCGTCGTCCAGCGTCTGCACCGGGGTCCGGCTCCAGGCGGCAACCGGCACCCCCACCTCCTCCGCGAACAGCTTGGCGCCGACCTTGTCGCCCAGGCGGCGCATCACGTCGGGCGGCGGGCCGACGAAGACGACGCCCATGCGCGCGCACAGCTCGGCGAAGCCGGGATCCTCGGCGACGAAGCCCCAGCCGACCCAGGCCGCATCGGCACGGCTGTCGCGCAGCGCCCGCTCCAGCTCGGCGTGGTCGAGATAGGGGCTCCCCCCGCCACCGATGAGCACGGCCTCGTCGGCCTCGAGCACGAACATCGCCCGTCGCTCGGCCTCCGTGTGAAGGGCGATCGTCCTGATCTGCGAGCCGTGCTCCAGGTTGAGCTCTGACACCGCGCGGATGAGGCGCACGGCCGCCTCGCCGCGGTTGACGATCGCGACGCGGCTGAAGCCTGCGTCACCCTGCGGACGGGGTGCTGGCATCTTCCGCCGGGGCAGTCGCGTCCGCTTCCGGGAGGGTCTCCGACGCCGGCCCCTCGGAGACCACGGGGGATGGCGCGGGGTCCGTCACGAGCGGGAGCATAGTCTCACCATCGCGTTCTCCCTCGCCCGCGCGCGGGGCGTCACAGCGCTTCAGCGCAGCAGCGTGATCCGGCGCGTCCCGGTCCGCGTGACGCCGCCCGCCCGCGAGAGCACCGTCACCGTGGCGACAGCGCGCCTGCGTCGCGCCAGCGCCCGGCGCACCCGCCCGAGATCGCGCGCAGCGATCCGCAACGTGAGGTTCGCCCGGCCGGCAGCAGTGAGCGTCCGGGTCACGCTGCCCAAGCGCACCGCACGGGCGCCCGCGATGGCGATCGTGCCCCGCGCGCTCAGCGAGCAGCGCCGGGGGCAGGCGACGGTGACCTTCACGGCGCGCGCCCTCGCCGCGCGCTGACGGGTGGAGCCGGTGACGCTCAGGGCGGTCGAGCCCCCGGACGAGCTCGCGAGAGACGGCGCGGGCGCGACGGGCGCGGGATCCACGGAGGCCGGCGCCAGGGGCGCCGGCGCGACCGCGGCGGGAGCGGGCCCGGCAGGGACCCCACCACCACCACCGGCCGGAGGAGGAGGAGGAGGAGGAGGAGGCGCAGGATCGACGATCAGGCTGCGCGTGGTCTCGGCCGGCGCGCCCGAGGTGTCGGTCACGCGCAGGCGCACGACGACCTCGTCGTCCGCAGCCGGGTAGACCCGGCTCGCGGCAGAGCTCGCGCCCGTGTCGGTCTCGAAGCTGCCGTTCCCATCGAGGTCCCATTCGTACTTCGCGATCGTGCCGTCCGGGTCGGCGGAGCCCGCCCCGTCGAAGTTCGCCGCGGCGCCGTTCGCGGTGACGCGCTCGGGAGCGGTGAAGGACGCCGACGGCGGTCGGTTGCCGATCGTCACGGCCCGCGTGGTCTGCGCGACGCCGCCCTCGCCGTCGGTGACCTGGACGCGGACGGTCCTGGTGCCTGGCGTCCGATAGGTGTGCGTGGCGGTCGGACTCGTGCTGGCGAGTGTGTCGAGCGGCCCGTCGTTCTCGAAGTCCCACCGGTAGCTGAACGCCGGATCGCCGGGTTGCGCATCGGGATCGGAGGACGCGGAGGCGTCGAAGGTCACCGGCTCGAGGCTGAGCGGGCTCGCCGGAGAGGTGACGACGAACGACGCGACCGGCAGCTGGTTGGAGATCGTCAATGTCCGCGTCGCGGTCGCCGTGTGCAGCGCGGCGTCGGTGACCTTGAGCCCCACGACGACCGGGCCCGCCGCGGAGTACATCCGGGATGTCGTGGGCTCCGCCGCGGTGTCGGTCTCGAAGCTGCCGTTCCCGTCGAGGTCCCACTCGTGCTTGCTGATGGCGTCGTCGGGGTCCGTCGAGGCGCCGGCGTCGAACTGCACGCTCTGACCCTTGGCCGCTGTCGATGGCGTGACGGTGAACGAGGCGACGGGGTTGCGGCTGCGCACGACGACGCTGCGCGTCGTCGTCGCGACGTTGCCCGGCGAAGCCGTGTCCGTGACCTGGAGGCGCAGAACGACCGTGCCGGGGGCGCCGAGCGACGTGGTGGTGGTCGGGACAGCACCGGTATCGGTCTCGAAGGTCCCGTTGCCGTCGCGGTCCCACTCGTACTTCGCGATGCCCGTGTTGTCCGTCGACGCGCTGGCGTCGAGCGTCACGGTCTCCCCCGTGAACGGGTTGGCGGGCGTAGCCGTGAACGACGCGACCGGAGCTCCGGTCACGGTGACGGTCCCCCGCATGCGATCGGGATGCACGCGGCAGACGTAGGAGAAGGACCCGGACTTCGTGAACGCGTGCGCGAAGCTGCCGCCGACGTTGCGCGACGACTGGTCGCCCGGATCGGATTGCCAGGTCTCACGCTGTCCGGGGTTGGAGGCGATCACGTGGTCGGTGTCCGGCCCGACCCACGTCCAGGTCACCGTGTCGCCGGGGTCGACGGTCACGGCGCTCGGGCTCAACGTGCGGCCGGCGCCCACGTTCACGGTCGCGTTGGCCGCCAGGGCGGGCGCGGTCATGGCCGCGCAGGCCAGCGTCGCGAGTGCCGCGACGGTTGCGAGTCGCCTCATACCCGCGATGCTCGCCGCGATGCGATGCTCACGACAGCGCAGAACTGCCCGCGCGAACGGGGCTCGCCATGCATGCGCGGGTTCCGGAACGCGCAGTTCGCACGGTCGCGGGAGTGGGCGGCCTGCCAACAAGCGAGGCCGCCCGTGCAGGCGGCCTCGACCAAGAGCGCGGCCCCTAGGACATCCGTGTCCTCGGGCCACCGTGCATCCGTGCCTGCTTCCCTGCCGCGGGTGGGCGTCCGGCCCACCCGATCCGGCCGCTTCCGTGGCCTATGCGCATTGTGGGGGGCCGATCCCCAGGGCGCACTAGGGTGCCTCCCCAGTCTTTTCCGGCTACGGTCCCGGGCGTGGGAGGCTCCGCCGAGACGCCGCTGTGGCAGCCGTCCGCCGAGCGGCGCGAGCAGGCCACCATCACCCGCTACATGGACTGGCTGCGCGAGGAGCGCGGGCTGAGCCTCGCAGGCTACGACGAGCTGCACGCGTGGTCGGTCGATGACCTGGACGCCTTCTGGGCCAGCATCTGGGACTTCTTCGAGGTGCGGTCCTCGGCGCCCTACGAGCGCGTTCTCGGCGCGCGCGAGATGCCGGGCGCGCAGTGGTTCACGGGCGCCCGGCTGAACTACGCCGAGCACATCCTGCGCGACGGGCGCGACGACGAGCCGGCGATCCTGCACTCCTCCGAGCTGCGCGCCCTGGCCACCATCACCCGCGGTGAGCTGCGCCGCGAAGTGGCCCGCGCCGCCGCCGGCCTGCGGGCGCTGGGCGTCGGGCCCGGCGACCGCGTCGTGGCCTACCTCCCCAACATCCCCGAGACGGTCGTCGCGTTCCTGGCCACCGCCAGCCTCGGCGCCGTCTGGTCGAGCGCGGCGCCCGAGTTCGGCGCGCGCAGCGTCATCGACCGCTTCGCGCAGATCGTGCCCAAGGTGCTGCTGACCGTCGACGGCTACCGCTACGGCGGTAAGGACCATGACCGCAGCGAGCTGATCGAGCGGGTCCAGGGCGAGATGCCCTCGCTCGCGCACACGGTCACGCTCGGCTACCTCGACGGCGACGGGGGCGACTGGGACGAGGCGTTCCCGGAGACCGAGGAGGAGCTCGAGTTCGAGCGCGTGCCCTTCGATCACCCGATGTGGGTCCTCTACTCGTCGGGCACGACCGGCCTGCCCAAGGCGATCGTGCACTCGCAGGGCGGGATCCTCATCGAGCACCTCAAGAAGCACAACCTGCACGTCGACGCGCAGGAG
>JACCQW010000265.1 GCA_013813955.1 Solirubrobacterales bacterium | reverse complement strand
AATGCGAAGCTCCTGCTGGTTCTTGCCCCGGGTATTTGTTTCCTTCCAGCGTTTCGCCGGGAACTGATAGCTCTCGCACGCGACGCCGGCGCTCCGGTCGTCGCCGCCACAGCCGACCGCGACAGCTGCCGCGGCCATGGTCGCCATGGTCGCCCGCCTGTTAGAAGTTGGGGTCCACACAGGGCTTCCCATTGGAGAACTGCTCTCTATTGCGGAGGCTCAGCGCCGGTCAGGTTCTGAAGATCGCTCGACCCGCTAGAGATTGGAGCGTCGAGGCGGCCCTCACCCCATCGACCGGACCGCCCTCCGACTTGAGCGCTCACACGAACCCAGAGCGTCGCCGGTCGCCCGAGGCTCGTGGGGCTAGGCGGCGCCGGGCCGGTGGCGCTGGCGGGCGTGCGTCATCACCCGGCTGAGGAAGACCGGGTTGCCCACCAGGTAGCGCCGCCACATTCGCTGCGGCTCGATCGCGAGTCTGAAGATCCATTCCAGGCCATTGTCCGACAAGGCGGCCGGCGCGCGCGGCACGCGCCCGGAGACGTAGTCAAACAGGGCGCCCACCGTCCACACGACCTTGGCGTCCAGGCGCTGGGCGTTGCGCTGCACCCATAGCTCCTGCTTGGGGGTCCCCATCCCGACCAGGACGACATCCGGACGCCGGGCGTTGATGTCCTCGACGACGCGCTCGTCGTGCGGCGAGCCCATCTCGAAGTAGCCGTGGTGGCTGCCCGCGACCTCCAGGTCGGCGTGCGCGCGGCGCAGGCGCTGGGCGGCCTGCGCGGCGACCCCGGGCTCGCAGCCGAGCAGGTAGACGCTCACGTTGCGCTGCTCGCACAGCGAGGCGAGGTCCCAGACCCAGTCGGCTCCGGTCATGCGGTGGGGGATCTCGACGTCGAGCGCCCGGGCCGCGAGGCGTACGCCGTAGCCGTCGCAGTAGACGAGGTCGGCATCCTCCAGGGCGTCGCGCAGCGCGGGATCCACGCGCGACTGGTTGAGCACGTGCGCGTTGACGTACATCACGCGCTGCGAGCGCCGGCCCGCGGCCACCCAGCCCATGATCCGCTCGAGCAGCTCCACGGGCTGGCCCAGCTCGATCGGGATGTCGAAGATCCGCGAGGTCGCGGCGGCGGTGCCGTCCATCTCGAGGATGCTAGTCACGGGGCTGCGCGAGCGCGTGGATTCCCGTGGGCGACTCTGCGACGGGCCAGGGGCCGTCCAGGTTGGTCGTGCGGTAGCCCAGCTCATCCATGAGCGCGGCGAAGCGCTCGTTGGTGTCGTGCAGCTCGCAGATCAGCGTCGGACGATGGCGCTCGAGGGTCTCGCGCATGCCCTCGACGACCTGCAGCTCGGCGCCCTCGGTGTCGATCTTCAGCACGTCGGGCGCCGGGAGCTCGCCGCCGGCCACGAGCGCGTCGATCGTCGCGACCGCCACGTCGAGGTCCTCGCGGGCGTCGGGATGGCGGCGTCCGGTCGAGTCCAGGTGCGACCAGCTGGCCTCCTCGACGACCAGCAGACGCGCTCGGCCCGCCGTCGCGCCGACGGCCTCCTCGCGGATCTCGGCGTGCGCCAGGTCGTTGAGCTCGATGTTGCGCGCGACGGCCGCGGCGCACCACGGCACCGGCTCGAACGCGATCACCCGCCCTTGCGGACCGACCAGCCGGGCCCCGGCCAGCGTGAAGAAGCCGATGTTCGCGCCCACGTCGTAGACGACGTGGCCGGGGCGCACGGTGCGACGCAGGGCCTCTTGCACGGAGGGCTCCAGCGTGCCGCGGACCAGGAGCCCCGCGTGGGCGTGGTCCAGCGCGAGGTGCGCGGTCGAGAGGACCAGCCCGGCCGGCAGCCCGCCCGCGATGCCCACCGGTGCGCGGGCGTACCACTCCGCGGCACGCGGGAGCAGTGCGCGCGAGACGGGGTGGGAGCGCGCGCCCTGCGCCAGCGCCAGGCGGCGGTCGGCACGCAGGCCGGTGAACAGCTGGGTGCCGCGATAGCGCACCCGTCCCGTCACCTCCCGGCGCAGCTGGCGCAGCGATGCGGGCATGCCCGCGATCATCGCGTACTGCGAACCTTCGGCGCCGTGCCGACCGTCGCCATCGACGCCCGTGACGCCTTCGGGTCCGCCCTGCGCGGATGGGGCCGCTACGCCCACGAGCTGCTGCGCGCGTTGCCCGAGCGCCCGGGCCTGTCCTACCGGGCGATCGAGCGCGGCGGCCCGGGCCCGGAGCTGCTCTTCGAGCAGGCCGGGCTGCCGTGGCTGCTGCGCCGCGAGCGCGCCGACCTGATCCACGCGCCCAACTGCTTTCTGCCGCTCGTGCGTCCCTGCCCGGGCGTGGTGACCGTGCACGACCTGGCCTTCGAGGTGTTCCCGCAGGATTTCTCACGGCGTACCGGCTGGAAGTACCGCACGTTCACCCCGCGCGCCGCGCGCTCGGCCGAGCGCGTGATCTGCGTCTCTGGGCACACCGCGCGCGATGTCGTTCGCCGCTACGGCGTCGACGAGGCGAAGATCCGGGTGATCCCCAATGCCCCGTCGCTGATGGACGGCGACGCGCCGCTGCCCGACGACCGGCCGTACCTGCTGGCGATCGGCGACCTGCGGCCCAAGAAGAACCTGCGCAGGCTGGCCGAGGCCTACGCGCGGCTGCGCGCCGAGGGACTCGAGCACCGCCTGGTGCTGGCGGGCGCCGACGCGGGCGAGGGCGGCGCCCTGCGCGATGCCCCCGGCGTCCAGGTGACCGGCTACCTGCGCGACGCCGAGCTCGACGCGCTGCTGCGCGGGGCGGACGCCCTCGTGCACCCCTCCCTGTACGAGGGCTTCGGGCTCGTCCTGGTCGAGGCGATGGCCCGCGGGGTGCCGGTGCTCGCCGCCCGCGCGACCGCGCTGCCCGAGACCGGCGGCGACGCCGCGGAGTACTTCGACCCGCTCGACGTGACCGACATGGCCGCCGCGATCCGCCGGGTACTCGACGATCCCGGCCGGCGCGCCGAGCTCGTGCGCCGCGGGCACGAGCGTGCCGCCGCGTTGTCGTGGGAAGCGACCGCCGCCCTCACCGTGGCGGTCTACGAGGAGCTGCTGTGAGCACCACGATCCTGATGTTGAGCGTCGACGAGGCCGCGCGGCTCGAGCGCTCGCTGCCCGCCGCCGCCGCCCAGCCCGGCGCGCAGGTGCTCGTGGTCGACAACGCCTGTGCCGACTCCACGCGCGACGTCGCCGCCGCCCACGGCGCGCGGGTCCTGCACCTGCGCCGCCGTGTCTCCTACGCCGCGGCGGTCAACGCCGGGATCGTCGCCTCCGAGGGCGACGCGATCCTGCTGCTGAATGCAGACTGCGTGCTGGATCCGGGCTTCCTGGACGCGGCACGCGCGCGGCTGGAGGCGGCCGGCGTCGGCTCGGTCGCGCCCCGGATCGTGCGGGCGACCGGGATGCAGGTCGCCGACCGCCTCGACGTTCTGGACACCGCGGGCATGGTGATCGACCGGCGGCGCAAGAACGGGCTGGTCGGCCACAACGAGCCGGCCTCGCGCTACGGCCGCCGCGCGGAGGCCTTCGGCGGCGACGGCGCGTGCGTCCTGTATCGCCGCGAGGTGCTGGAGGCGTGCGCGGTCGGCGGCGAGGTGCTCGACGAGGACCTGCAGCTGTGGGCGTCCGACGTCGACCTCGCGTGGCGCGCGCGCCTGCTGGGCTGGCGCTGCGTCTACGAGCCCGCCGCGCTGGCCTGGCACGTGCGCTTCTACTCGCCCTCCACACGCGCCGCGCTGCCCAAGGCCCATCGCCGCCTGCAGTTTCGAAATCGCCTGCTCATGATGGCCAAGAACGACACATGGTCCGACGTGCGCGGCGATCTGCACCGGATCGCGCTCTACGAGGTCCTCGCGCTCGGCCACGTCCTGCTGCGCGAGCGTCACCTGCTGCGCGCCTACCGCGACGCCTGGCGCGCGCTCCCAGCCGCGCGCCGGCGCCGCGCCGTGGTGCAGGCCAGGCGCCGCCCCCGCGCCCGGCCGCCGTTCGGGCTGCGCCCGAGGCCGTAGCGGCGGAAGAGCAGGACCACGGCCGCGCGGTCCCATGCCCTTCAGAGGCTGCGGCCCGCGGAGTTCGCCCCCTCAGCGGGCCGAGGGGGCTCTGGCGATGACCGCCATGCGATCGCGGAAGTCCGGCGCCCACATGCGATCGGCGACGCGGGCGGTGCGGGCGCCGCGCACCAGGGCGCGCGCCACCGGCGGGGAGTAGCCGCCGACACGCTCGAGGTAGTAGCGCACCGAGAACGCCTTGGGTGCCGTGCCGATGTCGAGCACGGTCCAGCCGTGGCGCTCGAGCAGGGTCGTGATCGAGCCGCGCGTGAAGTACTGCACGTGGGTGGGGATCACCGACCACCAGCGCGCGCCGAGCCGGCGGGCGACGGCGCTGCCGGCGTCGGGCAGCGCGAACCAGGCGATCGCGTTCGGGCGCAGCAGCCCGGCGACGCGCTCCAGCGCCGCCCCGGGGTCGGGGAGGTGCTCGATCACGTCGCCGAGGACGACGGCGTCGAACGCGTGGGCGGGCAGCGGTGCGGTGAAGAGGTCGTCCGTGCGCACGTCGAGGCCGAGGCGGTCGCGTGCGTAGGCCGACGCGAAGGCGGACGGCTCGACACCGACCGCGGCCCAGCCGCGCCCCCCAGCCTCGGCGAGCAGGAAGCCCACCCAGCAGCCGAGGTCCAGCAGGGCGCCTCGCTGGGGGACGTGGCGCTCGATGCGGGCCAGCGCCCGGCGGGCCGTCTCGCGCTGGCCGGCCTCCTCCTCGACGTAGTCCTCGGACGCGGCGTCGGCGTACGCCTCGCCCAGTTCGGCACCGGTGGGCATCGGCTCGACCTGCTGGTGCTCACAGCGCGGGCACCGGACGATGTCCGCCAGGGCGGTCCCGAAGCGGTCGGTGGTGGGAATCAGGCCGTCCGGGCCCGCGTCGCCCGCCACCGTGAGGTGCGCCACGAGGCCGGACGCTCCGCAGGCCGCGCAGCGCGTCATGGCGCGGCAGCCTAGCCGCGGTCTAGGATCCTGCGCGTGGCGGAACGGAATCTGGCCCTCTTGAGCGTCGTCACGCCGATGCTCGACGAGGAGGGAACGGCGCGCACGTTCTATGAACGGGTGCGGGCGGCCCTCGATGGGCTCGAGTGGGAGCTGGTCGTCGTCGACGACGGCTCGACCGACGCGACCCCGCAGATCCTGGTCGAGCTCGCGGAGGCCGACCCCCGGCTCAAGCTGCTGACGCTCTCGCGCAACTTCGGCCACCAGACCGCGATCACCGCCGGCCTCGATCATGCGCGCGGCGACGCGGTCGTGATGATCGACGCCGACCTGCAGGATCCGCCCGAGCTCATCCCGAGCATGGTCGAGCACTGGCGCGCGGGCTCGGACGTCGTCTACGCGACGCGCACCGCGCGGGAAGGCGAGACGCCGTTCAAGCTCGCCACCGCACGCTGGTTCTACCGGCTGATGGGCAAGCTCTCCGATGTCCCGCTGCAGCAGGACGCCGGGGACTTCCGGCTCATGGACCGCGTTGCCCTGGATGCGCTGCTGGCCATGCGCGAGCGCAACCGCTACATCCGCGGGATGACCGCCTGGGTCGGCTTCACCCAGACCGCGTTGCCCTACCGCCGCGACGCGCGCCATGCGGGCGAGACGAAATACCCGCTGCGCAAGATGGTGCGCTTCGCGCTGGACGCGATCGCCTCGTTCTCCAACATCCCGCTGCAGCTCGCGACGCTGGCGGGCTTCGCGTGCGCCGCCCTCGCGTTTCTGGCGATCCCGGTGGCGATCGTGTTCCGGCTCGCCGGGGAGTTCGTCCCCGGCGTGACGACCACGGTGATCGCGGTGCTGTTGCTGGGCGGGATCCAGCTCATGGCCATCGGGGTGATCGGCGAGTACGTGGGCCGCATCTACGACGAGGTCAAGCGCCGGCCGCTGTACGTCGTGCGCGACCGGGTCAACGTCGTCGCCGCCGAGGATGAGCGCGAGCGCACCCCAGCCTGGTAGCCGCGGCCGGGTGCTGACGGCGGTCGGAGCGCTCGTCTCGGTAGCGGCGCTCGCGGCTGTCGTGATCTGGGCGCTGCACCAGGACGCCCCGACGCTGCCGAGCTCCGCGGCGGACCTCACCGCGCTGGGCGCCGCGATCGCCGTCTACCTGGCCGCCTGCGCGGCGCGCGGCGAGCGCTGGATGGCTCTGCTGCGCCACAACGGGGCGCAGCCGCACCGCGCCGACGCCTACAGCCTGGTCGCGGTCGGTTACATGGGCAACAACGTCCTGCCCGCCCGGGCCGGCGACGCGCTGCGCGTGCTCTTCCTGACCCCGCGCGCCCGGACCGACGCGCGGACGGTGATCGGGACCCTGGTCGCCGAGCGCGTCCTGGACGTGGTGATCCTGCTCGGGCTGTTTCTCGTGCTGTCCTACGGCGTCGTGAGCGGCGTGAGCGTCCCGTCCGGCGGGCGTCTGGCGTTCGCCGCGGTGCTCGTCGCCGTGCTGCTTGCGGTCGGTGCCCTGGTCGCGCTCGTGCTGCACCGCCGCGGGGACCTGCGCGGCGTGCTGGTCTTTCTGGCGCCGATGGCCGCCGCGACGCGGCGCCTGCACGGCCGTCACGGCGCCGAGGTGCTGGCCTGGTCGCTGCTGGTGTGGGGGCTTGAGTGGGCCGCGTGGTGGGCAGCGGCCGAGGCGGCGGGGCTCGGGGTCTCGGTGCTGGAGACCGGCTACCTGCTCGGGGTCGCCTCGATCTTCGTGCTGATCCCCAGCGGGCCCGCGTTCGCGGGCACGCTCGACGCCGCGATCATCTTCGGCGCCCGCGCGCTGGAGCGCTCCGGCGCGGCGGCGCTGTCCTACGTGCTGCTGCTGCGCTTCGTGCTGATCGTGCCGATCACGCTGCTGGGCCTGGCGCTGCTCGTCGGGCGCTACGGCGGGCTCGGGCGGCTGCGGGCGGTGGCGCGCGCATGAGGGTCGCGGTCCTCGGCGCCGGTGTCGCCGGCCTGGTCTGCGCGCACCGCCTCACGCAGGCCGGCCATGTCTGCGACGTCTACGAGCGCTGGCCCGGCCTGGGCGGCCAGGCGGCCACCGTCGACGTCGGCGACGGCCACCTGCTCGAGCGCTACTACCACCACCTGTTCACCAGCGACCGGCACATCGCCGCGCTGTACGAGGAGCTCGGGATGGGCGACGAGCTGCAGTGGCGGCCGTCCTCGATGGCCTTCTTCGTCGATGGGCGCCAGTGGCCGTTCACGACGCCGATGGACCTGCTGCGCTTCGGGCCGCTGTCGCCGGTCGCCCGTGTGCGGATGGGCCTCGCGGTCCTGCTGCTGCAGAAGCGCGCGAAGGAGGTCGGGCCCTACGAGCAGATCACCGCGCGGGCGTGGATCGAGTGGGCGATGGGCCGCGCTCCGTGGGAGAAGATCTGGGGGCCGCTGCTGCGCGGCAAGTTCGGCGACCGGGCGGAGGACATCTCGATGGCGTGGCTGTGGGGCAAGCTGACGCTGCGCCGCCAGCTGGAGGGCGAGGAGGCCAGGCAGGAGCTGCTCGGCTACCCGGCGCACTCCTGGCAGCGGCTGTTCGAGGCGCTGCGCGACGCGATCCAGGCGGGCAGCGGGCGCGTGCTCGTCGACCGCCCGGCGGCGCGGGTGGAGGGGGCCGGCCCGTACCTCGTCCACGCCGCCGCGCCCGGCGCCTTCCGCACCGGCCACGACCCGCGTGCCTATGCGGTGGACGGCCCGGCCGAGCGCTACGACGCCGTCGTGGCGACCGTGCCCAACGACGTCTTCGAGGGCGTGCTGGCCCCCGAGCTCGCGGCCCGGGTCGGCGAACCCTACCTCGACCTCCTGCGCGGGACGGAGTACCACACGGCGCTGTGCCTCCTGCTCGAGCTCGACCGGCGCTTCAGCCCGTTCTACTGGACGAACGTGGCCGACCCCGAGCTGCCGTTCGTCGGCCTCGTCGAGCACACGAACCTCGTCGAGCGCGAGCGCTACGACGGACGGCGCTTCCTCTACGTCGCCAACTACCTGGCGCCCGGGGACCCGCTGCTCGACCTGTCGGCGCAGGAGCTCGTGGCGGCCTACGAGCCCGGCCTGCGCAAGGTCCAGCCCGCCTTCGAGACGGGGTGGATCCGCGAGCGCTGGCTGTTTCGCGAGCCCGCCGCCCAGCCGATCGTGACCGTCGGCTACCACGAGCGCATCCCGCCGCTGCAGACCGGCGTCCCGGGCCTGCTGCTGGCCAACACGACGCAGATCTATCCCGAGGACCGCGGGACGAACTACTCCGTGCGCCTCGGGGAGGACGCCGCGCGCGAGCTGCTTGCAAGCGGCGTTCAGGCGCGGGCGACCGCGGCATAGGTCGCCCAGGTGGCGCGCGCCGCGTCCAGCCACGTCCACGGGGGCGGGGGGGGTGCCGGGCGGCGAGCGGCCGCCCCGGCGGCCAGCAGGCCCTCGAGGTCGCCCTGGTCGACGAACGTCGCGCGGTCGCCCAGGACCTCGCGCAGCACGGGGATGTCCGACGCGACGACCGGCAGCCCGCAAGCCAGCGCCTCCACGGTGGGCAGGCCGAAGCCCTCGTCGTCGGAGGGGAACACGAGGGCGCGGGCGCCGGTGTAGATCGCCGCGAGGTCGTCGTCGGGCACGTGGCCGGTGAGGGTGACGTCGGGCAGCTCGTGCGCCCAGGGCTTCGTCGCGCCGACGAGCACGAGCGGCAGCTCGCGCGGCGTCCGTGCCAGGGCGGCGACGCGCTTGCGCGGGTCCGGCGTCTGCAGGCCGCCGACCCACACGAGGTACTCGGAGGGCAGCCCGTAGCGCTCGCGCACGGCGGCGACCTGGTCGGGGCTGCGCTCGCGCAGCTCGGGGGCGGGCGCCTCGGGCACGACGACCAGGCGCTCGGATTCGATCCCGAGGTGCTCGGTCACCTGGCCGGCCACCACGGCGCTGGGGACGATGATCCGCCCGGCGCGCTGGACGGCGAGGTAGCGCAGCCGGAAGCGGACGCCGGTGCGCAGGTACTCGCTGCGGCGCCTCAGCGGGACGACGTCGTGCAGGGTGACCACCTGGGGGCAGGGCGCGCGCAGCATGGCGCCGTCGATCCACGGCGAGTGGAAGACGTCGGCGCGCCGCGGGCGGTGGGTCTCGACCAGCTCGTGCTCGCCGGCGGTCTCGCGCAGCGCGGTCAGCAGGCAGCGCACGTAGCGCCCGATGCCGCGGGTGTCGGCGGCGGGGCGGCTGTCGAAGGCCACCTTCATCGCGCAGCCGCCGTCCGCAGGATCGCCTCGACGCGGTCGGCGTAGGCGTCCGCGCCGAAGCGCTGCGCACGCTCGCGTGCGGCCGCGCCCATCTCCTCGCGGCGGCCGAGCACCTCGAGCACGGCGGCGGCGAGCTGGTCCGGGCGCCCCGGGCTGACCAGGCGGCCGGTCTCGCCGTCGGCGACGACCTCGGGCAGCCCGTCGACGCGCGTGGCGACGACCGGCGTGCCGGCGGCCATGGCCTCGGCGAGCACGGTGCCGAAGGGCTCCTGGCGCGACGGGGCGACAAGCACGTCGAGGTGGCGCATCACCGCGGCTCCGTCGGCCACCCAGGGCACGTGCTCGACGCCGTCGGCGGCCTTCACGTGGCGGACGTAGCCCGGGTCGCCGGCGTAGGGGTCGTCGCCCACGATGACCACTCGAACACCGGGAACGCCCGCCCGGATCGCCGGTGCGGCCTCAACCAGGTCCAGCGGGCCCTTGCGGGGCTCCAGGCGCCCGACGAAGCCGACCACCGGTCCGCCCCCGGCGCCGTCCTCGGGCCACGGCGCGGGAGCATCGGGCACGTCGAGCTCGACCGGGCAGTAGACGACGTGCGCGTCCAGGCCGGGCAGCCGCCGGGCGACGGCCTCGGAGTCGGCGAGCACCGCGTCCGCGCGCGACCAGTGCCGGGGCACGCGGTCGACCATGTCGTGGACGTGCAGGACCGTCCGCCGGCCGCGCAGAGCGGGCAGCAGGCGCCCGCACACCGTGCCGTTGAGGTAGACGAGGTCGGCGTCACGGGCCAGCCGGCGCGCCCGGGGCCAGCTCAGGACCGCGCGCGCGCCCGCGCCGCGGTCCAGACC
>JACCQW010000236.1 GCA_013813955.1 Solirubrobacterales bacterium | reverse complement strand
GTCATCGACTCGCAGGCCTCGCGGCGCACGCCCGGCCAGCAGCAGCAGCCTCCCCGCCGCCAGCGCCGCGGCCGCCGCCGCCGCGGGACCTACGACGACACGGTCGCCCCGCTGGACCAGACGGCCGCCGCGCACACCGACCTCGTCCGCATCAACTCCGGCTCGACGGTCAAGGACGTCGCCGAGTACATGGGCGTCCCCGTGCCGGACATCATCAAGAAGCTCATGACGCTGGGGCAGATGGCGACGCTCACCCAGACGCTCTCCGACGACGCGATCGGCGTGCTCGCCGAGGAGTTCGACAAGCAGGTCGAGCTCGTCCACGCGGCCGACGAGGTCTCCGACGAGCCGGTCTTCGAGGATGCCGACGAGGACCTCGTCGAGCGCCCGCCGGTCGTGACGATCATGGGCCACGTCGATCACGGCAAGACCTCGCTGCTGGACGCGATCCGCTCCACCGAGGTCGTCGCCGGCGAGGCCGGCGGCATCACCCAGCACATCGGCGCCTATCAGGTGCACCACAACGACAAGCTCGTCACCTTCCTCGACACGCCCGGCCACGCGGCGTTCACCGCCATGCGCGCGCGCGGTGCCAACGTGACCGACATCGCGGTCATCGTCGTGGCCGCCGACGACGGCGTGAAGCCGCAGACCGACGAGGCGATCGACCATGCGAAGGCGGCAGACGTCCCGATCCTCGTCGCGGTCAACAAGGTCGACAAGGAGGGCGCCGACCCCACCCGCGTGCGCACCGAGATGACCACCCGCGGCCTGCAGCCGGCCGAGTGGGGCGGGGAGACCGAGTTCGTCGACGTCTCGGCCAAGACGAAGGTCGGCCTCGACGACCTGCTGGACACGATCCAGGTCGTCGCCGACCTCGAGGAGCTCAGGGCCAACCCCGGCGCGGAGGCCTCCGGCGTCGTGGTGGAGTCCAAGCTGGACCCTGGCCGCGGGCCCGTGGTGACGATCCTCATCCAGCGCGGCACCCTGCGCGTGGGCGACGCCATCGTGGCCGGCGCCAACTGGGGCCGCGTGCGCGCGATGCACGACTTCACCGGCGAACGCGTCAAGGAGGCCGTGCCCGGCGATCCCGTCGAGGTGCTCGGGTTCGACGGCGTGCCGGAGGCGGGCGAGTTCGTCCGCGTCGTGGAGAATGACCGCCGCGCCCGCCAGCTGGCCAACGAGCGCGAGCAGCGCCTCAAGCAGGAGTCCCAGGCGCGCCGGTCGGGCCGCAAGCGCTCGCTGGAGGACGTCTTCAAGGACATCCAGACCGGCGAGCTCAAGGAGCTCAACCTGCTCGTCAAGGCCGACGTCGCCGGCTCCGCCGAGGCGCTGCAGGACGAGATCGCCAAGCTGCCCCAGGACGAGGTCGCCGTGAACATCATCCGCAGCGGCGTCGGCGGCATCAACGAGTCCGACGTCATGCTCGCCGCAGCCTCGGAGGCGATCATCATCGGCTTCAACGTCCGCCCGGTGGGTGACGCGCGCAATGTCGCCGAGCGCGAGGGCGTCGACATCCGCAGCTACACGGTCATCTACAAGGTGCTCGACGAGCTGCGCGCCGCGATGGAGGGCCTGCTCGAGCCCGAGGAGGTGGAGGATGCGGTCGGCCAGGTGGAGATCCGTCAAACCTTCCGCGCGTCGCGCATCGGGATCATCGCGGGCTCCTACGTCACCGAGGGCAAGGTCACCCGCGGCGCGAGGGCGCGGCTGGTCCGAGACGGGACGATCGTCTATGACGGCACGATCGCCTCCCTACGGCGCTTCAACGACGACGTGCGCGAGGTCGCCGCCGGGTTCGAGTGCGGCATCGTGCTGCAGAACTTCCAGGACATCAAGGACGGCGACCTCCTGGAGCTCTACGAGACACGCAAGGTCGACCGCGCCCTGGCGTAGTGCCCGACGCCTACGTCGCGCTCCTGCTCATCCACCTGCACTTCCCCGAGGCCGGGTCGTTGAAGGCCAAGCGCAAGGACGTCGCGTCGGTCAAGGCCCAGCTGCGCGGGCGCATGGGCGTGGCCGTGGCCGAGGTCGGCCACCAGGACAAGTGGCAGCGCGCGACGCTCGCCGCGGCGCTGACGGGCGGCTCGCTCGCGTTGCTGGAGCGCGCCGCCGACCGCGTCGAGCGCTATCTGCTGGAGCGCTTCCCCGAGAGCTGCTGGGTCGAGCGCACGGTCGCGTCCTTCGACGAGATGTCAGGCTAGGATGACCACCGATCGCATGCGCCGCGTCAACGAGGCCGTGAGACAGGTGCTCTCGGACGCGGTCACGCACGACCTCAAGGACCCGCGGATCGGATTCGTGACCGTGACCGATGTGAAGACCAGTCCAGATCTCCGCCATTCCCGCGTCTACGTCAGCGTTCTCGGCACCGACGCCGAGCGCGAGGACACGATGGCCGGGCTGGCCTCCGCGCACGGCCCGCTGCAGCGCCGGCTGGCGCGCGAGCTGCGCATGAAGCACACGCCGATGCTCGAGTTCGTCGCCGACGATACCGCCAGCCGCGCGGGGAGGATCGAGGAGCTGCTGCGCTCCGCGCCACCCGACCAGCCGATCGACCGCGGGGCCGGCGAGGAGTGAGCGTCGTCAACGACGCGACGACGCGCGAAGAGGTGCTGGCCGCCCTGCGCGAGGGCCGGCGCTTCCTCCTGGTCACACACGAGAACCCCGACGGCGACGCGCTGGGGTCGCTCGTCGCGATGCAGGGCGTGTTGCGGGCGCTGGGCAAGGACACCGCGGTCCACCTGTCCGCGGGGGAGTTCCCGTTGCCCTACGAGTACGCGTTCTTCCGGTTCGACGGGCTCGTTCACGACGTCCCCGCCGCCGTGCACGAGCGAACCGTGGTGTTCCTGGACTGTGGCAACATCGAGCGCAGCGCGGTCGACGCCGGGAGCGCGCAGATCCTCAACATCGACCACCACCACGACAACACCCGCTTCGGGACGATCAACCACGTGGTCCCCGGCGCGTCGTGCACCGCGGAGATCGTCTGGGACCTCATGCGCGCCCTCGACGTGCGGCCGACGGCCGAGATGGCCGAGGCGCTGTACGTCGGCCTCGTCACCGACACCGGCAAGTTCATGTACGAGAACACCGGCACCCGCGCGCACGTCATGGCGTCCGAGCTGATCGAGGCGGGGGTCGACGTCCACGAGATCTACCGCCGGCTGTACGAGGGCATGCCCGAGTCCAAGCTCACGCTGCTGGCGCGAGCGCTCGGCGCGGTGGCGCGCTACGACGACGGCGCGCTGACGTTCGCGTGCCTGGCGCGTGAGGACTTCGCGTCCACCGGGGCCGAGGAGTCCTTCACCGAGGGCATCATCGACCACCTGCGCTCGGTGCAGGGCACGAAGGTCGCCGCGCTCGCGCGCGAGCTCGTCGACGACGGGCGGCGCGGCACGTCGAAGGTGTCGCTGCGCGCCACCGACGGCGCGGTCGACGTGTCGGTCATCGCGCGCGCACAGGGCGGCGGCGGCCACCGCCAGGCCGCCGGCTTCACCACGGGGATGGAACGCAACGAGCTCGTCGCGTTCCTGCGCCAGGCTCTGGCCGCGCAGCTCGCCACCGCCGCGTGAGCGACAACGGCATCCTGCTGATCGACAAGCCGGCGGGCAAGACATCCCATGACGTGGTGGCCGCGGTACGCCGCGAGCATCGCCGCGATCCACCCCTGAGGGTCGGTCACGCGGGCACCCTGGACCCCTTCGCCACGGGGCTGCTGCTGGTGCTGCTCGGCCGCGCGACGCGCGTGCAGCGCTACCTGATGGCGCTGCCCAAGGCCTACGAGACCGTGGCGCGGCTGGGGGCGACCTCCACGACCGGCGATCCGGAGGGCGAGATCACGGTGACCGGGCGCCTGCCGCCCGACCCCCCGCCGCTGCCCACGGGGCAGGTGCGCCAGCGCCCACCGGCCTACAGCGCGGTGAAGGTC
>JACCQW010000219.1 GCA_013813955.1 Solirubrobacterales bacterium | reverse complement strand
CGGCGCCGCTCATGGTTGCCGCGGCGAGCCTGCGCAACCGGCTGCGCATACCGGCGGTGGTCGCGCTTCCGGTCGCCTCGCTCGCGCCGCTTGCCGCGATCGTCGCCACGCCGCCGCGCAGCCGCGTGCGCTACGTCGCGGCGGGCGGCGCCTACATGTGGCTGTTCAGCGTGAGCTGGCAGATGCCCGCCGACGACCGGGCCCGGCAGCGCCGGCGCCTGCGCCAGGACTATCCGATCCGTCTGGATCGCATCCTCGGCGCGGGCGTGCCGCCCGGCCTTCGCCTGCAGCGGGCGCTGCGCGACCCCGAGCGGGTGACGGGCTTGGACACCGCGGTCAGCGTCATCTACGGATCGTGGTTCGTCCCGCACCTGCTCCTCGGCTACGTGCTCCTGCGCCATCGCGAGTTCGTGCCGCGGGCGGCGGGGCGACTGGCCGCGGCCTACCACCTGACGGTCCCGTTCTACTGGATCGTCCCGACCGCGCCGCCGTGGTGGGCGTCAGAGTACGGAGGCCGCATGGACGGGGAGCTTCAGCGCGTCGTGCCGCGCGTCGTGCGCGACGTGCTCAACCGGCCGCCGTCGGCCCCGGGCGAGTCGTCGGGCAATCCGTGGGGATCGATGCCCTCCGATCACATCGCCTCCGCGGCGATCACGGCGATGGCGCTGTCGGAGATCGGCGTGCTGCACGGCGCCTTCGGGTGGGCCTACGTCGCGGGCGCCTCGTTCGCGGTCGTCTACCTCGGCGAGCACTACGTGGTCGACGTCCTTGCCGGGCTCGCGATCGCCGAGGCGATCAACGTCGCCGAGCCGCACGTGACGCCGCTCGTGCGCCGCCTGGCCCGCGAACTGGAGTAGGCCGGGCGACGGGGGGCGCCGGTCAGCGCACCTCGAGCCCGCGCGTAAAAAACCCCCGCCCCGCGCGCTCGCGGCGTACAGTCGGCAGACCGAACCGACTGGAGGGAGTGACCCGTGGCGATCCTGATGGTGCAACGACGGTCCGGGTGGGACCCAGGAGCAGTACGAGCAGGTCTGTGCCCGCCTCACCGGCGGTGGGAGCCTCAACTCGCTCGGCGACTGGCCGGCCGAGGGGATCCTCTCGCACTGCGCCGGGCCGACCGACGACGGCTGGCGCGTCATCGACGTGTGGGAGTCCGAGGAGGCCTTCCAGCGCTTCGGAGAGGTGATCGGGCCGATACTCCAGGAAGTCGGCATGACCGGCGAGCCGAAGGTCTATAAGTTGCACAACTTCGTGAAGTAGGCGTTCGCCGGCGACGCTACGAGGTCCCGGTTCCCCGAGATGGAACCTCCCGGACCGCCACGAGCCATTGAGCGACTCTCGGGACTCCGGGCATAGGACAGGTGCCGCGGCGCTGACGCTCGGCGCCATCGGTGTCGTGTTCGGCGACATCGGAACGAGCCCGCTGTACGCGATGAAGGAGACGTTCAACGGGCACCACGAGCTCGAGCCGTCGGCGGGCGCGGTGTACGGAGTGCTGTCGCTGATCTTCTGGGCGCTGACGATCATCGTCACGCTCAAGTACGTGCTGTTCATCACGCGAGCGAACAACCACGGCGAGGGCGGGATCATGGCGCTCATCGCGCTCATTCAGTCCGCGAAGCTGAAGGGGGCGCGCAACACGCTGCTGCTCGTCGCCCTTGGCGCGTTCGGCGCGGCGCTGTTCTACGGCGACGGGATGATCACGCCGGCGATCTCCGTGCTCTCCGCGGTCGAGGGGCTCGAGGTGGTCGAGCCTGACCTCGGCGACTACGTCATCCCGATCACGTTGGCGATCCTCACGACGCTGTTCGTGGTGCAGCGGTTCGGCACCGGGGTGGTCGGCCGCGCGTTCGGCCCTGTGATGGTGCTGTGGTTCGGTGCTCTGGCGGTCTTCGGGCTGATCGAGGTGATCGACGACCCCTCCATCCTGCGCGCCCTCTCGCCGCATTACGGCATCGAGTTCCTCGTCGAGCGTCCTGGCACCGCGTTCTTGGCGCTCGGCTCGATCGTGTTGGCGGTGACGGGTGCCGAGGCGCTCTATGCGGACATGGGGCACTTCGGTCGCTCGCCGATCCGCCGCTCGTGGTTCGCCTTGGTGCTGCCGGCGCTGCTCCTCAACTACATGGGGCAGGGCGCGCTGGTGCTGAGTGACCCGTCGGCCATCGACAGCCCGTTCTTCCGGCTCGTGCCCGACGGCCTGCTGCTGCCGATGGTCATCTTGGCTTCGAGCGCCGCGGTGATCGCGTCTCAAGCCGTCATCTCGGGCGCATTCTCGGTGACGCGTCAGGCCGTCCAGCTCGGCTTCCTTCCGCTGCTGACGATTCGCCACACCTCCCGGGAGTCGATCGGGCAGGTATACGTCCCCGCGGTCAACTGGGGGCTGTTCGCCGCGATCGTCGTCCTCGTCGTGGGGTTCGGCTCGTCGAGCGCCCTGGCCTCCGCCTACGGGATCGCGGTGACCGGCACGCTCACGATCGACACGATCCTTGCGTTCGTGGTGGTGCGGACGCTGTGGCACAAGCCGATGTGGATGGTCATCGCCGGCGCGACCGGGTTCCTCATCGTCGACCTCGCCTTCTTTGCGGCCAACCTCACGAAGGTCCTCGCCGGCGGCTGGTTCCCGCTCGCCATCGGTCTGGCGATCTTCACCGTCCTGATCACGTGGCGCCGCGGTCGCGAGATCGTCAGCCGCAACCGGGAGGAGGAGGAGGGGTCGCTACGCGACTTCGTCCTGGCGCTGGAGGCGGCCGAGGATCCGCCGGTGCGTGTCGCCGGCACCGCCATCTTCCTCAACGCCAACGCAACCACCACGCCACTGGCCATGAGGTACAACGTCGAGCACAACCGGGTTCTTCACCGGCACGTGATCGTGACCAGCGTGGAGACCACCGGCGTCCCGTACGTCCATCCAGAGGACCGTCACGAGCTTGACGACCTGCTCATCCCGGACGACGGCATCATCCTCGTCAGGCTGCGCTTCGGCTTCCAGGAGAGCCCCGACGTGCCAGCGGCACTGCGCGCCGCCGACCTGCCCTGGAAGATCGACGACGCGACCTACTTCCTCAGCCGCATCACCGTCGATCCGGAGCCCAACGGCAGCATGGCCATGTGGCGCAAACGGCTGTTCGCGACGATCAGCCGGAACGCCGCGAACCGCTCGGAGTACTTCAACCTCCCGGCCGACCGCGTCGTCTCGCTCGGAGGCAACATCGAGCTGTGACACCTCAGGCCGGAGGCGGGGGCCGGGGGCGAGGGGCGAGGGGCGGGGCTAGAAGAGCTGGTTCTCGGAAGGGGCCCGCACGGCGGGCAGATTACCCGGAAAACACTGGGCTTTGGACCGCTGGGGGACCGCTCAGAACCGCTCTCACGGGCATAGAACTGTCGCCAGACTGTCGCGCACTCGC
>JACCQW010000156.1 GCA_013813955.1 Solirubrobacterales bacterium | reverse complement strand
CGTCGGCACCGCGCACACCCGGGTGGCGCCGCCGCCGCCGGGGCGGTCAGCGTCGAGCTCGATGTCCGCCAGGGCATAGACGGGCACATCGACATCCCCGTACGCGTCCTCCTCGGCGTCGTCAGGGACGGCCACCCAGTCGGGGCGCTGGTCCTCGCCCTCGCCGGCGAGCACGGAACTAGGGATGCTGTCGTTGGGCGTCGTGGCAGGCGGTCGCCAGCGCAGCAAGTCTTCCGACGCAGGCCAGTTGAGAGCGCTCATGTCGCAATTGTCGCACGCCGCAAGCGTCCTGACAGCGGCGCCAGGCCGCCGAGGTGCGGGCGCTCACGCGTGTGCTCGCTTGCGTCGATGACGCTCTGCGTCGAATGCGCCGTCACGCCCACCGCGGGCGGCTGAAGTGGTGTCTCGAATCGGTATAGGGCGCGAGCGGTCACGCCCAGCTGCCGAAGTGCCGCTCAAGGCATCGTGCGACCTATTCCGACGCCCGTGGCCGGCCGCCGGCTCTAGGCCCGCATGCCGGGCACTGCTGGTTCGATCGACAGGCGGCGCAGACTGCCGCTTTGCGAATAGCAGTAGCTCCGACGACTGGTGCTGCCGTTCGCTAGGACACACGAAGCCGAAGAGGACAAGGAGCAACCGCACCCCGACTGTTGAAGTCCGTCTGAACGAGTACCACTGCGCCGAGCGACCGCTCGGCATCAGACCGATCGTCGGGCTGCGTCGCAAGTCGTGCCTCCACCGCCCGGGCGAGTTCTTGGATCGCGGAGCTCACGGCGAGGTGTCGGTCTCAGAGATGAATCGCATCGTGATCGTGCCGTCGATCGAGTCGTTCGTAGCCGCCCGAGTCTGACATGCGGTTGCCCGCCAGCGCGCGCGTTAGTCTCGTGAGCACTCATGGTCGAGGCACCATCGTTGCTCGAGGTCGTCCCGTGGCGACAGGGTTACGCGCACACTTGGGCGCTCCGCTGGCTGCTGACCAACGCGCCCTACGCCGACCGTGTCCTACAGGCCCTGCGCCTTCCGGGCGCCGCGCCACACCGGGTCATCGGCGAAGTGCGGACCGAACATCGAATCCCAGGCGCCCGGCCTGACCTTGCTTTCGACGCTCACGACGCGGACGGCCGCTCGATCACGGCGTTCATCGAAACAAAGGTCAACGACAAGCTGAGCCATACGCAGTTGACCACGATGTGCAAACAGGCTGACCACGTTGTGCTTTACGTCCCGGGCCTGACGGGGGTGCTGATGTGGTGCGGCGGTCCAGCAGCCTCGGAGATGTGGCTGACCGGACGTGACCTTGTCGATGCCTTGTCGGGCCTGCAGCTTCCACCGATTGTGGGGCCGTATGTCGAGGCGGTGGGAGCGGAGGCCGACCGGATCGATGCGTGGCGCTCCTGTGCTCGCGGCGAGTCGGCGGCCACGCCGGCGGCAAATCCCCTGCTTCGCGTACGAGACGGCGAGGTCGAGTCGTACGCCTGGATCGCAGAAGTGGCCGTCGAACTCGAGCGGCGGGGCTACACGGAGTTCTGGCCACGGGAGCAACCGCGCGACATCGGGCTCTATGTCCAGGAGGCAAGGACGACCCGCTCTGATCGCAACGGCGCCGACGTGTACGTCGAGGTTCTCGTGGACCGCCACGAGCGCTACGTGGTCGCCGTCAAGTCCGGCAGCGGCGACGTTGCGTCTCGCCACGCCTTCCTTGACGACGCGCTACGCCTCGGATGTCCAGGAGAGCACTGGGCGCCCGGCCGCCGGCTTTCGAAGCGTTCGATGCGACTGTGGTCCGTCGACGCCGGGGAGATGTCCGCGAGCGATGCTGCGGATGCCGTCGACGTCGCGCGAGCGTACGTCACGCGCCTTGGCCAGCGGTAGCCGGCTGACCCGTCCCACTCAGCTCGCGGCGAGTTCACGCTTCCAGCCGAGGTAACGCCGGAACTCTTCAGCGCACGGGTGTGCCGGGCACTCGGCGAGTTCATCCCAAGTCAGCCAGGCCACCGTGACCGGTCGCGCTGCGCACCTATCCGGTGGACGACGAGGACGACGAGGTCTCCACCAAAGCGGGGAACTCCAGATGTCCAGTCGTGTGAGCACAGGCAGGTCTGTCGGACTGATCGTCGCGACGCCGTCAGATGACCGTGAGCCTACGACTTGAGCGGTTGCAGTCGGTCGACGACCGCCGACCAGTCCGGCAGCGGCATCAGGTGCGACCACGAGAGACGCAGTGAGGTTCGAGTGCGCATGTCGTCGAGACCCATGCCAACGAGCACGTGGCTGGGCTCGTAAGAGTGGGAGGTGCAGGCGCTGCCGTTGGAGATCGCGATGAGATCTTTCGTGGCCACGAGCGCGGCCTCGCCATCGATGCCTGGCAGGCTGACGTTGACCATGTTCGCCACGGCGTGATCGGTGGTCCCGTTGACGATTGGATTCAGGGGCGCGAGCGCGGCGAGCGTCGCCCGCTTGAAACTCTTGCCTGCGTGAGCGCGTGCGACGCGCTCCTCGAGCGCGAGGCGTGCTGCGGTGCCATAGCCGGCGCGGAACACCAGACCTCCCGCGGACGAGGCTCACGGGGTGTCTCCCACCGGGCGATCGACGAGCACGAGGCCATTCAGCTGCAGCCAATGACGCTCGCGGTCATCGGCTGGCGCCTGGTAGGCGCGGGCGAGCCCGAGCATCAGGAATGCGTCGACTCCGGATCGCAGCCGCCTCGCGACATCGTCCACGACGGCTTTCCGCGGCGTCGTGTGGTCGGGCTCGAAAAAGCGCACGTCCGTGACCGATAGGTAGGTCCGCGGATCGGGATCGTCGAACCGGAGCTGCAGACGCCCGTACTTGTCGTCAATCTCCAGCGCGGGTCGCCGACGCACCTTGACCACGGCAAGCGACCGATCACCCCTTCCAGTCTCAACGGCGTACTTCCAGCCGACACGCTCCAAATCCGGGCCAAAGCCATCCTCGAGGCTCGCCGCAGCCACGTTGTCGAGCAGGTCGACGAATTCGGCACCTGTGAGGTCCTTGACATGACGGGCCCGATTCGTTTCGAACCGGTGATCCTCACTCTCGGGCGGCGCCGGCTCGGGGGTAACGGTCCCGAGGTCGACCACTGCGCCCATCCGAAAGACGCCGCCCGCCTGACGGAGCAGGCGCCGCGTGATCAAGTCGTAGGCCGGCGTCGTGGGTCGAACGTGCTCGCAGGTTTCAATCTCGAGCCCCGCCACGCAGATGCGCGGCGCGGTCATCCTGGTGAGGTGGTTGACGACGATGCGCATCGGGCAACTCAGAGATGGTTCGCGCGGACCGACGGCCAGTACCGAGCGAGGTACTCGCACACGAGGCGCCGGTGGCACTGGTCCGCCGTCGCCTCGCTGCAGAGGAGCGCAGTGCGCCGCTCGAAGTCTGCAGTCGAGAGGACGCTCTCGATCTTCCTGCTCTTGAGCAAGTCCAAGAACTGCACCTCGTAAGCCGACCAGTCGCCCTTGCTCTTCTTGTATTCGTCCAGCATGGCCTGGCTGGGCGCCAGCTTCGGCTCATGCTCATACGTCGCGCCGACGAGTTCGCGCAGGAAGTACGGAAGATCCTTGGCCTTGGCGAATCCAGCGAGCTGCGAGGAGTTGTTCAGGCGCACGTCGAGCAGACGCTCGATCCGCGCCTCGGATAGCCGATTGAAGAAGTGCTCAGCCGTCGTCTGTGTGAAACCGATTGTGTAGATCTCCACGGCGCCTCCTCACCGAACAGTGAGCACTGACAAGCTGCATCGCCGACCTCGACCGACTCTTCTACCTTGAGCGATCCGTCAGGGAGGATGTGTCGCAGTTCCACTCCACGCTCAGCGAGCACCCGGCCAACGAGCAGGCGTCGATGGCAGTGGTGCGGGTCGCCCTCGCTGCAAACAAGCGCGAGACGGTGGGCGCTTGCTCCGTCGACCACCCG
>JACCQW010000148.1 GCA_013813955.1 Solirubrobacterales bacterium | reverse complement strand
GTGCGCGAGGCCGGCGACTGGCGGACGATCATCAAGACGCGCACGCGCGAGGACGGCACGTTCGCCGCGAGCGCCGACGTCGACCCGGAGAGCGCGTTCCGGCTGCACAGCGGCGACCGCGCGGGTGCGGTCCTCCGGGGCGCTCGCTAGCGGCGCGGTCGGCGCCGGCACGGTGCTCCGGTCGCCGGATGGGTAGGTTCTGATGCAGGGCACCGCGGTCCCCAGGGTCCCGGGGACCCTCCGCTGATGAAAGGAACGCCCATGCACAGCGCCCCGAGCGCGCAGGACATCGAGCCTTGCGCGAACGAGACGGCCGACCGCATCGCGACCGGACTGGTCACGGTGATCCCGATCCTCGCCCTGGGCCTCGTGGTCTGGCAGGCCTGGGCGGACTTCCTGCACTGGCACGACTTCGTCGTGTTCTCGATCTTCTACGTGATCACCGGCCTGGGCATCACGGTCGGCTTCCATCGCCACCTCACGCACCGCGCGTTTGTCACGAGCAGGCCGGTGCGCGCCGCGCTCACCGCGCTGGGCACCGCCGCGATCGAGGGCCCGGTCATCGCGTGGGTCGCCGATCACCGCAAGCACCACGCCTTCGCCGACCGCGAGGGCGATCCGCACAGCCCGCATGTCGGCCACGGCGGTGGCCTGCGCGGGGCGCTTCGGGGCCTTATGCACGCTCACGTCGGCTGGCTGTTCCTGCACACCCAGCGCGGCGCCAAGGCGCGCTACGCCCCCGACCTGATCGCCGATCCCGTCGTCCGCTTCATCGACCGTACGACGCTGCTGTGGATCGCCCTCGGGCTGCTCGCGCCCTTCGGGCTGGGCTTCGCGCTGGGCGGCGACCTGCAGGCGGGCCTCACCGGCCTGCTGTGGGGTGGCGCGGTGCGCATCCTGCTGCTGCACCACGTGACCTACTCGATCAACTCGCTGTGCCACTTCTTCGGGCGGCGCCCGTTCGCCACCGACGACGAGTCGCGCAACCTCGCCTGGCTGGCGCCGCTGTCCTTCGGGGAGGCGTGGCACAACAACCATCACGCCTTCCCCACCTCCGCCGCCCACGGGCTGCGCTGGTGGCAGCGCGCGATGGACCCCAGCGCGCTGGTCATCACGGCGCTGGAGCGGATGGGCCTGGTCTGGGACGTCGTGAAGGTCAGCCCCGAGCGCCAGAGCGCGAAGCTCGCGCCCGCCGCCTGAGCGTCAGGCCGGCCCTCCAGACACAGAACGGGGCCGCAACTGGCGGCCCCGTTCGCAAGGTTCAGGGGGCGTCTTCGCCCCGCCTTGGGTGCTAGACCGCCTGGACGTTGACCGCCTTCGGCCCCTTGTCGCCGGCCTCGGCGTCGTAGCTGACCTTCGCGCCCTCTGCGAGCGAGCGGTAGCCGTCGCCCATGATGCCCGTGTGGTGCACGAACAGATCCTTCTGACCGTCGTCGGGGCTGATGAAGCCGAACCCCTTGTCGTCGCTGAACCACTTCACGGTTCCGGTAGCCATGTCGGCTCTCCTCCGGGTGTGTGTGCTGCAACCGGGAGGATGCTGTGAGGCAACGACACCGGGCGCTGGCACTTCTTCGCCGGGCCCCATGACCCGGCCGTTCACCGGGAACGGTAGCGCCTCACTACCCTGCAGCGTCGTGTCCGAACTGAGAACAGACCTGCGCAACGTGGCGATCGTCGCCCACGTCGACCACGGGAAGACCACCCTGGTCGACGCGATGCTGTGGCAATCGGGGGCCTTCCGGGTGGGCCAGGACGTCAACGAGCGCGTCATGGACTCAATGGACCTCGAGCGCGAGAAGGGCATCACGATCCTCGCCAAGAACACCTCGGTACGCCACGAAGGGGTCAAGCTCAACATCATCGACACCCCCGGCCACGCCGACTTCGGCGGCGAGGTCGAGCGCGGCCTGTTCATGGTCGACGGCATCCTGCTGCTCGTCGACGCCAGCGAGGGCCCGCTGCCGCAGACGCGCTTCGTGCTGCGCAAGGCGCTGGAGTCGCGGCTGCCGGTGATCCTCGTCGTCAACAAGGTCGACCGGCCGGACGCGCGGATCGCCGAGGTCGTCGACGAGGTCTACGAGCTGTTCCTCGACCTCGACGCCGACGAGTCGCAGATCGACTTCCCGATCGTCTACACCAACGCCAAGGCGGGCCATGCCGGGCTGGCCGAGGACGCGCTCAGCGACAGCCTCCAGCCGTTGCTCGACCTGCTCGTGGAGCACATCCCGGCGCCGTCCTACGAGCCCGGCCACCCGCTGCAGGCCCAGGTCACGAACCTCGACGCGTCCCCCTACGTGGGGCGCCTGGCGCTGTGCCGCGTGCGCCACGGGACGATCCGCAAGGGCCAGCAGGTGGCCTGGTGTCGCGCGGACGGCACGATCGAGCAGGCCAGGATCTCCGAGCTGTACGTCACCGACAACCTCGACCGCGTCGACGCCGACGAGGCCGGGCCGGGCGAGATCATCGCCGTGGCGGGCATGGCGGACATCACGATCGGCGAGACGCTGGCCGACCCGGCCGACCCGCGGCCACTGCCCGTGATCACCGTCGACGAGCCCTCCTTGTCGGTGACGATCGGCATCAACACCTCCCCGCTGTCCGGCGTGGACGGCTCCAAGCTGACCGCCCGCCAGGTCAGCTCGCGGCTGGAGGCCGAGCTCGTGGGCAACGTGTCGCTGCGGGTCATCGAGACGGAGCAGGGGCGGGCGGGATTCGAATGGGAGGTACAGGGCCGCGGCGAGCTGCAGCTGGCGATCCTCGTGGAGCTCATGCGCCGCGAGGGCTACGAGCTGACGGTGGGCAAGCCGCAGGTCGTCACCCGCGAGGTGGACGGCAAGCTGTGCGAGCCGGTCGAGCGGGTGGCCATCGACGTCCCCGAGGAGTACGTCGGCGTCGTAACCCAGCTGCTGGCGCTGCGCAAGGGGCGCATGGAGGCCCTGGTCAACCACGGCACCGGCTGGGTGCGCATGGAGCAGCTCGTCCCCGCGCGCGGCCTGATCGGGTTTCGCACGGAGTTCCTCACCGAGACCAGGGGAACGGGGCTGCTGCACCACGTCTTCGAGGCATGGGAGCCCTGGTTCGGCGAGCTGCGCACCCGGCCGACCGGCGCGCTGGTCGCCGACCGGCGCGGCAAGGTCGCGTCCTTCTCGCTGTTCAACCTGCAGGAGCGCGGGACGCTGTTCGTCGGCCCCGGCGAGGACGTCTACGAGGGCATGATCGTCGGCGAGAACAGCCGCGCCGAGGACCTCGATGTGAACGCGGTCAAGGAGAAGCACCTCACCAACCACCGCTCGGCCAACGCGGACGAGCTCGTGCGCCTGGTCCCGCCCCGCAAGCTCTCGCTCGACCAGGCGCTCGAGTTCCTGCGCGAGGACGAGTGCATCGAGGTCACACCGGCGGTCGTGCGGCTGCGCAAGGTCGCGCTCGACCAGACCTCGCGGGTCAAGCTCGCCCGCGCCGCCAAGCGCGGCTAGTCGTACATGACAGGCGCTACCGTGACCGGGGTGCGCCGGTCCCCCGCCCTGCCCCTGCTAGCGCTGGCGACGGTGACCGCCCCGGCGGCTCGGTCACGCGCGCGAGCCGGCGCGTGACCGTGCGGCGCTGAGGGCTCATGTCAGCGTCCGTCCAGATCGGCCTGCTGCTCGCGCTGGCCACCGCGCTGACGTCGATCGTCGGCTTTCTCTACAAGCACCGCGGGGCTGTCGAGGCGCCGGCGGTGCAGTGGCGCCGGCCGGTCGCCAGCTCGCTCGCCCTGTTCTCCTCGCGCTGGTACACGCTGGGAATCCTCGTCGCGATGGGCTCGTGGGGCCTGCACGTGGCCGCGCTGGCCCTGGCGCCGATCTCGCTCGTGCAGGCGACGATCGCCGGCGGCCTGGTCCTGCTGACCGTGGTGGCCGACCGGATGTTCGGCTTCGCCGTGACCCGCCGCGAGTGGCTGGGCGTCGCGCTCACCGCCGCGGGCCTGGCCTTTCTGGCCGCCACGCTGGGCGGCACCGCGGACTCCGCGCACGCCGAGTTCGATGCCGCCGGGCTCGGGCTCTACGTCGTGCTCGCGGTGGCCGCGGGCGGCGTCCTGGTGGCGGCGTCGCGCGGCGGCCCGCGCGATGCGACGC
>JACCQW010000135.1 GCA_013813955.1 Solirubrobacterales bacterium | reverse complement strand
GAGCCGCACCCCGGCGACCGGTCGCGCTGGCCGACGTCACCGCGCCGGCCCATCCACGGCTGCGCACCGCCATCGGCGAGTTCGACCGCGTGCTCGGCGGCGGCCTCGTGCCCGGCTCGCTCGTGCTGCTCGGCGGCTCTCCGGGCATCGGCAAGTCCACGCTGACGAACATGGCGCTGGGCAACCTCGCCGCGGCCGGGCGGCGCACGCTGTACGTCTCCGGGGAGGAGTCGCCCGCGCAGGTCCGCCTGCGCGCTGAGCGCCTGCCCGAGGGGGCGCTCGCCGTGCCCGTGATCGCGGAGACCGACCTGGACACCGTCCTGGCCACGCTGGAGGCCGAGCGCCCGGAGGTGTGCGTACTCGACTCGGTGCAGACGCTGCACGCCGCCGATCTGACCGGCGCCCCCGGCTCGGTGGGTCAGGTCCGCGAGGTGGCCGGGCGCATCATGCAGGTCGCCAAGGCCGCCGACATCGCCGTCCTGCTCGTCGGCCATGTCACGAAGGAGGGCGCGCTCGCCGGCCCGCGCGTGCTCGAGCACCTCGTCGACTGCGTACTGCAGTTCGAGGGCGAGCGCGAGCGCACCTACCGCACGCTGCGTGCGCTGAAGAACCGCTTCGGATCCACCAACGAGGCGGGCGTCTTCGAGATGCGCCAGGGCGGGCTGGTCGAGGTGCTGGACGCCAGCGCGCGGTTCGTGGGGGAGGCGACCGGCAAGCCCGGCTCGGTGGTGCTCGCCGCCATGGAGGGCTCGCGACCACTGCTCGTCGAGGTCCAGGCGCTCGTCTCCCCGTCCGAGCTCGTGCCGCCCCGGCGGGTGGTCAACGGGCTGGATCGCAACCGCCTCGCGCTCGTCCTCGCCGTCCTCGGCCGTCACGCCGGCGTGGGCGTGGGCGGCGCCGACGTGTTCGTCAACGTCGTCGGCGGGGTGCGGGTCGATGAGCCCGGCGCCGACCTGGCGATCGCCCTCGCGGTGGCCAGCGCCGCCCGCGGCGCCACGCTCGGGGGCGAGGGCCGGGCGATGCCCGTGGCCTGCTTCGGCGAGGTCGGGCTGACCGGCGAGCTGCGCTCCGTGGGCCACCCGGACAGGCGTCTGCAGGAGGCGGCCAAGTTCGGCCTGCGCGACGTCGTCTCGCCCGAGTCGGCGCCCTCGGTTCGCCAGGCGCTACGGGCTGTTTTGGGCACTTCGGTGCCAGGCCGCGCCGCTGCCTAAACACCCGCTAAAATGCACCGGATGGCGCAGCGAGTCGGCGATGAGCTCAATGAGCTCGAGTCACGGCAGGAACCCCGGCTCGTCAAGGCGCTGGAGATGGTGGCACCCGGCACGACGCTGCGGGAGGGCATCGACAACATCGTTCACGCCCGCACCGGCGGGCTCATCCTCGTCGGCGAGGTCGAGGAGCTGAGCTTCCTCTTCTCCGGCGGCATCAAGCTCGAGATCGACTACACGCCCGCGCTGCTCTACCAGGTGGCCAAGATGGACGGTGCGATCGTCACCAATGCCAACGCGACGAAGATCGCGATGGCCAACGTGCAGCTCATGCCCGACCCCACGATTCTGTCCGTGGAGACCGGCACGCGCCACCGCACCGCCGAGCGCGTCTCCAAGCAGACCGACGGGCTCGTCATCGCAGTGTCCCAGCGGCGCGAGGTGGTCTCGCTGTACGTCGACGGCGCGAAGTACATCCTCGAGGACATTCCGGTGGTCCTGGCCAAGGCCAATCAGGCGCTGGCCACGCTCGACAAGTACCGCACCCGCCTGGACCAGGTCTCCACCCGCCTGACCGCCCTGGAGTTCGAGGGCGGCGCGACGCTGCACGACGTGCTGACAGTGCTGCAGCGCTCAGAGCTGGTCACGCGCATGGCGGTCGAGATCGAGCGCTACATCGTCGAGCTGGGCACGGAGGGCCGCCTGATCGAGATGCAGCTGGAGGAGACCATGGTCGGCACCGCTGCGGACAAGGCCGCGCTCGTGCACGACTTCCTGTCGGAGAACACCGACGAGGCCTTCGCCTCGGCGCTGGACCAGATCGGGCGCCTGCCCCACCAGGACCTGCTGGACTTCGGCCGGCTCGCCGAGCTGCTGGGCTACGACCGCAAGCTCAACACGCTCGACTACCCCGTGTCCCCGCGGGGCTTCCGGATCCTCGGGCGCATCCCGCGCCTGCCCAAGCTCGTCGTCGCTCAGATCGTGCGCGAGTTCGGCGGCCTGGACGAGATGCTCGCGGCCACCGACACGGAGCTGGAGACCGTCGAGGGCGTGGGGGAGATCAGGGCGAAGGACATCCGCGAGGGCCTGCGCCGCCTGCAGGAGATCAACCTCGTCGACCGCTACCTGCAGACGTGAGCACCAAGCTTGAACGCCGTGGCCGGCCTGCGCCGGCGCCAACCAAGGAGGGCACCATCCCCGAAGCCATCATCGAAGAGCAGCTGCTGGAGGACCTCGAGACGCGGACCGTCGAGAACATCGAGTTCGAGCTCGGCGACAACGTCGTCTACCCCCATCACGGGGCCGGCAAGGTCCTCAAGAAGGAGCGGCGCAAGATGTTCGGTGAGGAGCGCGAGTACCTCACCATCAAGATCCTGCACAACGACATGACCGTCATGGTCCCGTGCGAGAACGCGGGCGTCGCGGGGCTGCGCCGGGTCATCGACGAGGAGACCGTCCAGAAGGTGCTGGCCGTCCTGAGCGACGAGGTCTCCGAGATGCCCAAGAACTGGAACCGCCGCTTCAAGCACAACCGCGACAAGATCAAGACGGGCGACATCTACGAGCTCGCCGAGGTCGTGCGCAACCTCGCGATCCGCGAGCACGAGAAGGGCCTCTCGACGGGGGAGAAGCAGATGTTCACCCGCGCCAAGAAGATCCTCGCCTCGGAGCTCATGTACGCGCTGGACAAGGACGAGGAGGAGGCCGAGCAGCACCTCGACGACCTCCTGCTCGAGAGCGCCCAGGTGGCGGTGGCCAAGTAGCGGTCGCGCTCCTCGTAGCGGCTGGGCGGGGCGAGCGCCTGGGGTCCGACGGGCCCATGGCGCTCGTCATGCTGGCGGGGCGCCCCATGCTCGCATGGTCGATCGAGGCGCTGCGCGCGGTGGCCGAGGTAGAGCGAATCGTCGTGGCGCTGCCGCCCGGGGTCGCCGCGCCCGCCGGCACCGTCGGGGTGCCCGGCGGCGAGCACCGCTCGCAGTCCGTGCGCGCCGCCCTGCACGAGGCGGACGGCGACCCCGTGATCGTCCACGATGCCGCGCGCCCGCTCGTGACGGCGCAGATCGTGCAGGCCACGCTCGACGCGCTTGCCGCGCACGACTGCGACGGGGCGATCGCCGCCGCCCCCGTGACCGACACGATCAAGGAGGCGGCCGCGGGCGAGGTCGTGCGCACGCTGGACCGCGCCGCCCTGTGGGCGGTGCAGACGCCCCAGGCCTTCCGGCGTGATGCGCTGGCGCGCGCGCTGGACGCCCCCGTGGAGGTGCTCGCGGCCGCGACCGACGACGCATGGCTCGTCGAGCGCGCCGGCGGCACCGTGCGCGTGGTGCCCTGCGCCCGGGAGAACCTCAAGGTGACGACGCCCGGCGACCTGAAGGTCGCCGATTTCGCGCTGCGCGAGCGTGCGCGGCTGGCGCGCGCGGCCGGCGATGCCGGCATCGAGGTGCTCGACTGAGATGCCGCGGCCGTGCTGACCGACTATCACGTCCACCTGCGCCCCGACGACGACGGGACCGACGCCGCCGAGTACTTCACGCCGGCCAACGTGGAGCGCTACCGCGAGATCGCCGGCGAGCGCGGGATCGCCGAGCTGGGCTGCGCCGAGCACGTCTACCGCTTCGCGCAGGCGCTCGACGTCTGGCAGCACCCCCTGTGGCGCCACATTGCGCGCGACGACCTCGATGCCTACGTCGGCTTCCTGCGCGAGGAGACCGACCTGAAGGTGGGAATCGAGGCCGACTTCGTGCCCGGCCGCGAGGACCGGATGGCCACGCTGCTGGACGCGCACGGGTGGGACTTCGTCGTCGGCTCGGTGCACTTCCTGGGCGACGAGGCGGTCGACCACGAGGGCTTCGACATCTGGGACCATCGGTCGGTGAGCCCCGACGCCGTGTGGAGGCGCTACTTCGAGACGCTCGGCGAGGCGGCGCGCTCGGGGATGTTCGACATCCTCGCCCACCCCGACCTCGTCAAGTACTGGGGGCCCACCCGGCGGCCGCAGCCGGAGGGTGACCTGCGCCGCTTCTACGAGCTCGCGATGGACGGGATCGCCGAGTCGCGGATCGCCGTCGAGGTGTCCACGGCCGGCCTGCGCAAGCCGGTCGGCGAGCTGTACCCCGCCGAGGCCTTCCTGGAGATGTGCCTGGACGCCGGCTGCCCGGTCGCGCTGTCCAGCGACGCTCACCGGCCCGAGGACATCGGGCGCGACTACGACGTCGCGCTGGAGCTGCTGGAGCGCCTCGGGGTCGGCGAGCTGGCCGTCTTCTCCAATCGCGAGCGTCACCTGGAGGCGATCGGGTGAGCACCGTGCGCACCGGGTTGGGCTGGGATTCCCACCGCCTGATCCGAGGCGACCCACCGCGCCCGCTGATCCTGGGCGGCGTGACCTTCCCCGGCGCCGAGCTGGGCCTGGCCGGGCACTCCGACGCCGACGTGCTCACCCACGCGGTCATGGACGCGCTGCTCGGCGCGGCCGGCCTGGGCGACATCGGCGTGCACTTCCCCGACACCGACGACACCTACGCGGGCGCCGACTCGATCGCGCTGCTCGGCGAGGTCCGTGCCCTGGTGGAGGCACAGGGGCTGCGCGTGGTGCACGTAGACACGACCGTCCTGATGGAGCACCCGAAGCTCGGCCCGCACCGTGAGGCCATCCGCGAGCGCCTGGCCGCCGCCCTCGGGCTCACCGTCGCCGCCGTGAACGTCAAGGCGTCCACCGGCGAGGGCATGGGGTTCGTCGGACGGGGCGAGGGCGTTGGCGCG
>JACCQW010000108.1 GCA_013813955.1 Solirubrobacterales bacterium | reverse complement strand
GACCGCGGCTACGAGCGCATCGACGAGCGCCTGCGCGAGCTCGGCGCGCGCATCGAGCGCGTGGCGACCGAGCCCGTCCACGCCTAGCTGCATAGGGTTCGGACGGTGATCCACCCGATCCCCTCCGGGACGCGCGACGTCCTGCCCGACGAGATGCGCGAGCTGCGTGCCATCACGGAGTCCATCCGCGGCGTCTTCGAGGCCGACGGCTACGGCGAGGTCGCCACGCCCGCCCTCGAGTACGAGACGGTGCTGCGCCGGGGGCAGGGCGCGCCCCCGGCCTACCGCGTCTTCGACGACCACGGCGAGGTGCTCGCGCTGCGCACGGACATGACCGTGCCGATCGCGCGCCTGGTCGCCACCCGCTATCCGACCGCCGATCCGCCGCTGCGCTTCTGTTACTTCGCCCATGCCTACCGCGGCGTGCGCCCGCACCGCGGCCAGATGCGCGAGTTCCTGCAGGCGGGGATCGAGCTCGTCGGCGCAGCGGGTCCCGAGGGCACAGCGGAGGTGCTCACCGTCCTCTGTCACACGCTGGACGCGACCGGCCTGCGCGGCTACCGCATCGGGCTGGGCGACGCGTCGCTGTACCCGGGGCTGCTGCGCTCGCTGGACATCGCCGAGGAGGCCCGCGAGCGGCTGGTGGCCACGCTCGTGTCGCGCGACTTCGCCGGGCTGGAGCGCGAGCTCGGGCGCTTGGCGCTCGCCGATGACGACGCCGAGCTGCTGCTGCGCGTCGCGCGGGTGCGCGGCGGGCCCGACGTGCTCGATGAGCGGCCCGGCCCGGTGGCCGACGCCGTCGCCGGGCTGCGCCGCGTGCATGCCCTGCTGGCGCCGGCGGTGGCCGAGCGCGTGATCTTCGATCTCGGCCTCTCGCGCGACCTCGGCTACTACACGGGGACGGTGTTCGAGGTCTACGACCCGGCGCTGGGCGAGCCGCTGGGCGGTGGGGGCAGCTACGACGAGCTGCTCGGGCGCTTCGGGCGCCCGCTGCCGGCAGTCGGCTTCGCGCTGGGCATCGACCGCCTGCACATCGCTCTCGCCGGGGAGGAGGATGCATGACGGCTGTGGCGCCGGCCCTGACCATCGCCGTGCCGCGCGGTGCGCTGCTGGGCGGCACGCTGGACCGCTTGGACTCGCTCGGCCTGGACACCGCCGAGGTGCGCTCCAACGACCGCAAGCTGCTGTTCGCCGACGTGGGCATCGTCACGATGCGCCCGTCCGACGTCGCCACCTACGTGGAGGCGGGGGCCGCCGACGTGGGGATCACCGGCAAGGACGTGCTCACCGAGCAGTCCGAGCGCGAGGTCTACGAGCTGCTCGACCTGGGCTTCGGGGAGTGCCGCATGATCCTCGCCACGGTCGACGGGCCCGACCCCTCGGCCGAGGCGCTGCGCCGGCTCGGCGTCATGCGCGTGGCCACCAAGTACCCCAAGACCGCGGCGGCGTACTTCGAGCGCACCGGGCGCCAGGCGGAGATCGTGGAGGTCAAGGGCTCCGTCGAGCTCGCGCCGCTGACCGGCCTCGTCGAGGCGATCGTCGACCTGACCGCCACCGGCACGACCCTGCGCGAGAACGACCTGGTCGTCCGCGAGGAGCTGTTCGTCTCCACCGCGCGGCTGATCGCCAACCCGGTCGCGCACAAGCTCAAGGCGCCGGCGATCGACGCGATGCTCGAGGGCCTGCGTGCGCCTTGAGCGCATCGAGGTCGGCTCCGACCCAGCGGCCGACGCCGCCTGGGCCCGGGCACTCGCCCCGGCGCCCGGCTCGGTGAGCGGCGCGGTGGCGGAGATCGTGGCCGCGGTGCGCGCGGGCGGAGACGCCGCCCTGCGCGAGCTCGTCGCGCGGTGGGACACCGGGGCTCACCCCGCGGGCGGGGCGCCGGAGCGGAGCACCCCCCTGCGCGTCGACCTCGACGATCTCGCGGTCGGCCTGCCGCCGGAAGTCCGCGCCGGCCTGCAGGTCGCGATCGCCAACGTCGCGGCGGTGGCCGACGCGGGCATCGCCGCCGACGTCGAGGTGGTGCTGGCCCAGGGGCACCGCGTGGTGCTGCGCGAGGTGCCGGTGCGCCGTGCCGCCGTATACGTGCCGGGCGGGCGGGCGCCGTATCCGTCCACGGTCGTTATGGGCGTCGTGACGGCGCGGGCGGCCGGCGTCGAGGAGGTGGTCGTGCTCACGCCGCCGCCGGTGGACCCCGTGATCCTCGGCGCGTGCACGCTGGCCGGAGTTCACGAGGTCTACGCGATGGGCGGCGCCCACGGCGTCGCGGCGCTGGCCTTCGGCACGGAGAGCATCGAGCGCGTCGACGTCATCGCCGGGCCCGGGAGCCTCTACGTGCAGGAGGCAAAGCGCCAGGTCTCGGACACCGTCGGCATCGACGGCTTCTACGGGCCGAGCGACGTGCTCGTGCTCTGCGACGCCGGCGCCGACGCCCGCCTCGTGGCGCTCGACCTGCTGGCCCAGGGCGAGCACGGGCCGGGCGCACCGATGGTCGCCGTCTCCGACGACGGTGGCGTGCTCGACGCGATCGCCGCCGAGCTGGGGGCGCTGGCGCCCGAGCGGCCGTCCAGCGTTCCGGTCGCGTTCGTGCTCGCCCGGGCGGCCTCCCTGGCCGCGGCGCTGGCCTTCGCCGAGGCCTTCGCCCCCGAGCACCTCGAGC
>JACCQW010000089.1 GCA_013813955.1 Solirubrobacterales bacterium | reverse complement strand
GCGTTGATCAGCGTCTGCTCGGCGAGCATCACCGCGAACACCGCGACGGCGAAGCCCGCGCCGTGGCGCAGCGTCAGCCCGCCCTCGGTCTCCTTCACGGCGTCGAGATCGGCCGGCGGATCCCCGCGCCGCCAGAAGAACGCGGGGACCACGACGAGCGAGACGAACGGGGCCGCGGCCATGCCCAGCGCCACCGTGGACTGCCCGTCCGCCACGCCCACGATCACCGCCAGCGCGAAGCAGACGCGGGAGGTCGCCTCAAGGAAGACGAGCCCGCCGTAGAGCGCGAAGCGCTGGTGGCCGGCGAGGAAGCCGCGCGCGAAGTAGCTCGCCGCGTATGCGAGCACCCCCACCACGAGGATCCAGTACAGCGCGGCCGAGCCGTCGAAGAGGCCGTCCTGCAGCGTCCCGCGCGCGGCCAGGGCAATAGCCGCGAAGACCGTGGCGAACGCGCCCTGGATGAGCAGCGGGACTCGCAGCGACCCGCTTTGCATGCCGCGGGCGCGGCGGTCGGCGATCGTTCTCGAGAGCAGCTGCTCGATCGGCCGGTAGATCACCGAGACGATCACGAACATGACCGACCACAGCAATGAGATGCGCTTGTACTCGACCTCGCTCAGCGCGTAGGAGGCCAACGAGAAGTAGGCGAAGGTCACGAGGCCGGTCGTGGCGATCCCGACCGACAGGATCCGCGCGCCGCGGCCGTAGCCGCCCCCGCCGCTAGAGGCGGACAAGCAGCATGGTCCAGGGAAACGGCGAGCGTGCCTCGACGACCTCGCCGTGCTCGGCCAGCAGCTTCACGAAGGCGCGCTTGGACCAGTGGTTCAGGTGCCCTGGTGTGTTGCCCAGGTCCTTCCAGTAAGCGCCCCGGGCCATGTTCAGCCCGCGCCACAGCGGCTCGCGAGGGACCGAGACGATCAGGTGCCGGCCGGCCACACGGGCCATCTCGGCGACGGTGTGGGCGGGGTCGGGCACGTGCTCGAGCACCTCGATCGCCGTGGCCACGTCGAACTCGGAGTCGGCGAAGGGCAGGTTCTCGGCCTTCATCACCTGGTAGTTGAGATTGGGCGCCCGCCGGCCATCCCACTCGGCGTGCAGCTCGGGGTCGTCGAGGTCGATGCCCACCACGCGCCCGCCGTCCAGGCGCTGGGCCCACTCGTGGGTGAGCACCCCCTCGCCGCAGCCGACGTCCAGCAGCGAGCGCGGCGCGGCCTGCGCGAACAGCTCCTGCAGCGTGCGCTCGAAGCTCGCCATGAGGCGTCTGACGACCGGGTTGGAGGACCCGTACTTGTCGTAGGTGTTGCCGGTGACGGTGCCTTCCTCGTCGAAGGTGAGGTTCCTCGAGCCGGCATCCGGCCGGCTGGCTTGCGACGGCTGCTCGCCGTCCAGGCGGCTCAGTGGAGGCGGGCTCACAGCCTGATCGCCTCGCGGTCCTCTGTCTTGCCGGTCGCGCCGCCGGCGCCGGCGCCCGTCGTGGGCGGGTGGCCGGTGGGGGCGGCGCCGGGCTCGTAGTGCGACGGCTCGACGCCGAGCTGCAGCTCGATGCGGCGCACGCGCTCGAACGTGCGCTGACCGATCGTGCGCTGGGCGGCGAGCAGGTCGCCGATCACACCCAGCGCCGCGAGCACCATCGCGGCGTTGAACAGCACCGCGCCGAGAATGAGCGACTGCACGTGGCCGGCGCCCTCGTCCTCGACGATGTAGAAGTAGGCGAAGCGCGCCCACACCAGCAGCGCGGCCAGCCCGAGCACGCCGGCGGCGCTCATGAACACCTTCAGCGGCTCGTACTGGGCGTAGATGCGGAAGATCGAGACGCTGTTGCGCCGCACGTAGGCCCACATGGACGGGAACAGGCGCGATTCGCGCGTCTTCTCGTTCGTGCGGATCGCGACGTGGTCGACGGCGACGAGCAGCTTGCCGGCCTGGATGATGGTCTCCAGCGTGTAGGTGAACTTGGAGACCACGGCCATCTGGATCGCCGCCTCCCGGTTGTAGGCCCGGAAGCCCGACGTGGTGTCTGGCACCTCGGTGGAGGAGGCCTGGCGCACCACCCACGACCCCAGCCGCTGCAGCGTCTTCTTCAGCGGGGAGAAGTGCTCGATGTTGTGGACCTCCCGGTCGCCCACCACCATGTCGGCGCGGCCGGCGAGGATCGGGCCGACGAGCTTGGGGATGTCGCGCCCGTCGTACTGGTTGTCGGCGTCGGTGTTGACGATCACGTCGGCGCCGAGCTTCAGGCACGCGTCCAGGCCCGCCTGGAAGCCGGCGGCCAGGCCCTTGTTGTTGGTCAGGCGCACTATGTGGTCCACGCCACCGGCGCGGGCGACCTCGATCGTGCGATCGACGGAGCCGTCGTCGATGACGAGCCACTCCACGACGTCGAAGCCCTCGATCTCACGGGGGAGGTCGGCGAGCGTCAGGGGAAGGGTCTGCTCCTCGTTGAAGCAGGGAATCTGGATGATCAGCTTCATGCGCCGGGTCGGCATGGGATCCTAACGGCCATCGTCCCGCCACCCATCTCCACTGTCGAGAGCCCGCGGGGGGCCACGTCGTCGCCGCCCGCCGAGCCTCCGGGGACGCGACGGCGTGCCTGGGGGCCGACCACCCGCGCCTGGGAGGGCGCCGGCCTGGGCGTGCTCGCCCTCGCCGCCCTCGTCGGGTTCCTCGTCTACCCGACCTATCCCAACTACGACTCCTACTACTCGTTGCTCTGGGGGCGCGAGCTGCTCGACCTCGACCAGCTCTCCTTCGAGGCCTACCGCGCGCCCACCGAGCACCCGCTGGCGATCGCGTTCGGGGCCCTGCTGACACCGCTGGGCGACGGCGCCGACCGCGTGCTGGTCGCGTTCGCCGTGGCGTCCTTCGTGGGCCTGACCGCCGGGGTGTACGCGCTGGGCAAGACGGCCTTCACGCCGCTGGTCGGCGCCGCCGCCGCCGCCCTGCTCGTCACACGCTTTGACTTCCCCTTCCTCGCCGCCCGCGGGTACATCGACATCCCGTACCTGGCGGTGGTCCTGTGGGCGGCGGTCATCGAGGCCCGCCGCCCGCGCGAGCGGCCGGTGCTCGTGCTGGCGCTGCTCGCGGCGGCCGGGCTGATGCGCCCCGAGGCCTGGCTGCTGGCCGGCCTGTACTGGCTGTGGCTCGTCCCGCGCGCGAGCTGGCCGGACCGCGCGCGCTTCGCCGTGCTGGCGGCGATCGGCCCGCTGGTGTGGGCGGCGACCGACCTCGCGGTCACCGGCAACCCTCTGTACTCGCTGACCGCCACGAGCGAGCTGGCCGAGGAGCTCGGCCGCGACAAGGGCGTCGGCGCGGTGCCCGAGGCGCTGTACTCGTTCTTGATCAAGCTCGCGAAGTTCCCGGTGGTTGTGGGCGCGGCCGCCGGCTTCGCGCTCGCCCTCGTGCTCACCCCGCGGCGGCTGGGGATGCCGCTCGTGCTCTTCGCGGTCGGCGCGGGGACGTTCACGATGGTCGGCCTGGCCGGGCTGTCGGTCATCGACCGCTACCTGCTCGTGCCCTCGCTGTGTCTGATGATCTTCGCCGCGGCCTTCCTCGCGGGCTGGACGATGCTGCGCGAGGGGTCGCGCTGGCGGCGGCTGTGGATGGCGGGCGCGGCAGCGCTCGTGGTCTTCGGAGTGGTCTTCACCGCCACCCGCGTTAACCTCACTCGGCTGGACTCCGAGCTGCGGTTCCGCGGCGATGCCCACGTCGCGCTGCAGAGCGTGCTGCGCGACCCCGCCCTCGGGCCCGCGCTGCGCTGCGGCCCCATCTACGTGCCCAACCACAAGCTCATCCCCGACGTGCGCTGGATCCTCGACCGCTCGCGCGCCGGCGTGCTCGCGCGCTCCAGCCCCCGCGTCGGCACGCCGCGCCGCGGCGTGGCGATCGTCGTGCACCAGCGCATCGCGCTGTTCAAGCAGGCGCTGGTCAGCGAAGCCGACGATCCGGTCGACAACCTCCCTCCGCCCGGCTTCACCCGCGCGGCGACCAGCCGGTACTACGCGGCCTATGCCCGCTGTTGAGATCGCTCCCCGGCGCGATGCCGGGCCCGTCAGCAGCAACGGGCACCGTCCCGGCGAGCGCCCCGACCCCGGGCCGGGGCATGCGGATCGCCGGCCGTGGGCGCTCGCGGTCGGTGGCCTGCTCGTCGTCGCCTTCCTGCTGCGCGTCTGGGGGGTCGAGCACGGTCTGCCCTACGCCTACAACGCCGACGAGAACGCGCACTTCGTCACCCGCGCGATCGGGCTGTTCGGCCACGACCTCAACCCGCAGTACTTCGTCAACCCGCCGGCCTACACCTATCTGGCGCACATAGTCTTCGCGGTCTGGTTCGGCGGGCGCGAGGGTGTCTCGGAGGCCTTCGCCGCGAACCCGACCGAGGTGTGGGTCATCGCGCGGCTGCTCTCCGCGCTGCTGGGGACGGTCGCGGTGTGGCTGCTGTACCTCGCCGGCGCACGGCTGGTGGACCGGCGCACGGGACTGCTGGCCGCCGGCATCTTCGCGGTGGCCTTCCTGCCGGTCTTCTACTCGCACCTGGCGCTCAACGACGTGCCCACGCTCGCCGCGGTCTGCCTGGCGCTGTGGGGCGTCGCGGGCGTATTGCGCTTCGGGCGCCGCCGCGACTACGTCGTGGCCGGCGTCGGCCTGGGGCTGGCGTGCGCGACGAAGTACACCGGCGGCATCGTCCTGGCGCCGTTGGTTGCCGCGGCGGGCGCGCAGTGGGCGGCCCCGGGCGGGCGGCCGTGGGCGACCCGCGGGCTGGCGCTGGCCGGGGTCGCGGCGATCGGCGCCTTCCTGGTCGCCAACCCCTACGCGGTGCTCGACTTCGGCGCCTTCTGGGACGGGCTGAGCCACCAGTCAGACGCCTCCGGCGACGCGGCGGGCAAGCTCGGGCTCACCCAGGACAGCGGGCACCTTTACTACCTGTGGTCCTTCGGCTGGGGCCTGGGCTACCTGCCGGCCCTCTTCGCGGCCGGCGGCGCGGCGCGCCTGTGGCGCGACGAGCGCCGGCTCGTGTGGCTGCTCGTGCCCGCCGTCGTGCTCTTCGTGCTGTTCATGGGCTCGCAGGAACGCTACTTCGGCCGCTGGCTGATGCCGGTCTTCCCGTTCGTGTGCATCCTCGCCGCGTACGCCGCGCTCGAGCTGGCCGACTGGGGGGGCCGGCGGCGCCCGGCGCTGCGCCCGACGTTCATCGCGCTGGCCGTCGTCGTGGTGTGCGGGCAGGGACTCGTCTACTCGCTGCACAACGGGCTCGTGCTCTCGCGCGAGGACACGCGCAACCTGGCGCGCGACTGGATGGTCGACAACGTGCCGCTGGGGACCAAGATCGTCGTCGAGCCGGTGGTGCCTGACCAGTGGGCGCAGGACGTCGGCAGCCCGTCGCCCGTCACCAGCAACGGCAACCGCTGGGTCAAGTACCCCACGAGCCGTTCGCAGATCGACCCGCGTACCGGCGTGCGCCTGCCGGGCGCGGGCGTCGTGGTCAACATCGAGGACTTCGAGCGCGTGCTGCGCCCTGAGCTCATCGACCTCTTCGAGGAGCAGGGCTACTGCTACGTCGTGGTGGGCTCCACCCAGCGCGGGCGCGCGGAGGCCGAGCCCGAGCAGGCACCGGGCGCGATCGCCTACTACGCCGAGCTCGAGCGCCGCTCGCGCGTGGCCTACGAGGCCTCGCCCTACGTCGAGGGCGCGGACCCCGTCGAGTTCAACTTCGACTGGACGTTCGACTACTACCCGCTGGCCTATCACCGCCCCGGGCCGGTGATGACGGTCCACCGCCTGCAGGGTGGGCAGTGCGCGGGCTGAGTGCGTCGCCGCCCGGGCTGGCGTGCCCCGAGCGTCCCTAGACTCCGCACATGCCCCTGACCACGAAGGCCGACGCCGAGCACCTCGAGCGTGCCATCGAGCTCGCCGCCAACGGGCTCGGAGGCGTGCACCCCAATCCGCTGGTCGGCGCGGTGATCGTGCGCGACGGCGTGGTCCTCGGCGAGGGCTGGCACGCTGAGCACGGCGGTCCGCACGCGGAGATCCATGCGATCGCCGCCTGCGGGGACGCCGACCTCGCCGGCGCGACGATGTACGTCTCGCTGGAGCCCTGCTGCCACGAGGGCAAGACACCGCCGTGCACCGACGCGATCCTCGCCGCCGGCATCGGCCGCGTGGTCGCCGCATCTGACGATCCCAGCGACAAGGCGGCCGGCCGCGGCCTGGGGATCTTGCGCGACGAGGGCGTCGAGGTCGATGTCGCCGCCGGTGAGCTGGCGCGGCGCGCGCGCCTGGTCAACCAAGCCTTCCGCAAGCACGCGCGGACCGGGCGCCCATGGGTCCTGTTCAAGTCGGCGATGACCCTGGACGGCAAGGTCGCCACCCGTACGGGCGACTCGCGGTGGATCTCCGACGAGTCCAGCCGGGCCCGGGCGCATCGCTGGCGCGCGACGGTGGACGCGGTCGTGGTGGGCATCGGCACGGCGCTGGCCGACGACCCGCAGCTGACCGCGCGCGTGGACGGCGTGCACCACCAGCCCCGGCGCGTCGTCTTCGACGCCACCGCGCGGCTGCCGCTGACCTCCCAGCTGGTGGCCGCCGCGCCCGAGCTGGCGCTGACCGTCGTGGTCTCGCGCGCCGCGCCGCGCTCGGCCACCGAGGCGCTGGAGATGGCGGGCGCCGACGTGATCGTGGCCAGCGGCGCCAACGAGCCCGACCGCGTGCACTCGGCGCTGGAGCAGCTCGGTGCCGCGGGCATCACCGCGATCCTCCTGGAGGGCGGTCCGCACCTGGCGGGCGCGTTCCTGGACGCCGGGGAGATCGACGAGGTGCGCCTGTTCCTTGCTCCGCTGCTGCTCGGCGGAAGCGCCGCGCGCGATCCGCTGGAGGGCGAGGGCGTCGAGCGGATCTCCGAGGCTCTGCGCGCATTGACTCTGGACTGCGAGCGCGTGGCCGACGACCTGCTGGTCTCCGCGCGGCTGAGGGAGTGGTGAGGTGTTCACCGGGCTCGTCGCCGACCTGGGCACCGTCGCCGCCGTCGACGCCACGGCCGACGGGGTGCGCCTGACGCTCCAGACGCCGCTCGCGCACGAGGTGGGCGAGGGCGACTCGGTCGCGGTCAACGGCGTCTGCCTGACCGCGACCGGCATCTGCGACACGCGGTTGCGCGCCGACGTGATGCACGAGACGCTGCGCCGCTCCTCGCTGGGCGACGTGCAGGCCGGCGCCGCGGTCAACCTCGAGCTCGCGCTGCGCGCCGCCGACCGTCTCGGCGGTCACGTGGTCCAGGGCCACGTCGACGGGGTGGGCGTGATCGCCGCCGTGCGCGAGGACGGGTTCGCGCAGGTCCTCACGGTGGCCGCCGGGCCCGAGGTGCTGCGCTACATCGTCGAGAAGGGGTCGATCGCCCTCGACGGCGTCTCGCTCACCGTCGCGCGCATCGGCCCGGGGGACTTCGACGTCTCGCTGGTCCCGGAGACCCTGCGGCGTACGAACCTCGGCGCGGCGGCCGACGGCGACCAGGTCAACATCGAGGTCGACGTCCTGGCCAAGTACGTGGAGAGGCTCGTCAATGCCTAGCCAGACGGAGATCCGCTTCGCCTCGATCGAGGAGGCCCTCGAAGACATCGCCGCCGGGAGGATGGTGGTCGTCGTCGACGACGAGGACCGCGAGAACGAGGGCGACGTCGTCATGGCCGCGCAGTTCGTCACCCCCGACGCCATCAACTTCATGACCCGCCAGGCGGGCGGCTGGATCTGCCTGGCGCTGACCGACGAGCGCTGCGACGGGCTCGGCCTCGAGCTGATGGCGAACAAGAACGAGACGCCCCACGCGACGCCGTTCACGGTGACGATCGAGGCCCGCGAGGGCGTCACCACCGGCATCAGCGTGCACGACCAGGCGCACACGATGCAGGTTGCCGTCGATCCCACGAAGGGCCCCGACGACATCGTCGTCGGCGGCCACGTCCATCCGCTGAAGGCCCGTGCCGGCGGGGTGCTCGAGCGCGCCGGCCACACGGAGGCCTCCATCGACCTCGCCCGGCTCGCCGGCCTGATCCCCGCGGGCGTCATCTGCGAGGTCCAGAACGAGGACGGCTCGATGGCCCGCGTCGAGGAGCTCGCCGCGTACTGCCACAAGCACGGGCTGAAGCTCATCACGATCGCGGACCTCATCGCCTACCGCCGGCGCAACGACAAGCTCGTCGAGCGCGTGGTCGCCACCAGGCTGCCGACCGGCTTCGGCGACTTCGAGGCGGTCGGCTACCGGGCGCTCGTCGACGACAAGCACCACGTCGCGCTGGTCAAGGGCGACGTGGCCGGCCAGGACGACGTGCTCGTCCGCGTGCACTCCGAGTGCCTCACGGGTGACGTCTTCCACTCGCTGCGCTGCGACTGCGGCGAGCAGCTGGAGTCGGCGCTGTCGATGATCGAGCGCGAGGGCCGCGGCGTGCTGCTGTACCTCGCCCAGGAGGGGCGCGGCATCGGCCTGCTGAACAAGCTGCGCGCCTACAAGCTGCAGGAGGGCGGGCTGGACACCGTCGAGGCCAACCTCCAGCTCGGTCTGCCCGTCGATCTGCGCGACTACGGGATCGGGGCGCAGATCCTCGTCGACCTCGGGCTGAGCTCGATCCGCATCCTCACGAACAACCCCAAGAAGATCCGCGGGCTGGAGGGCTACGGGCTGTCGGTGTCCGAGCAGGTCCCGATCGAGCACCTGCCCAACCCGCACAACGAGGACTACCTGCGCGCCAAGCGCGAGCGCATGGGCCACACGCTGCACCATCAGGGCCTCGACGTGGACAGGGAGATGCTCCGCGACGAGCACAAGCGGGACAAGCGCGGGTGAGGTTCGCGATCGTCGCCGGGCGCTTCTACGGCGAGCTGGCCGAGCGCCTGGTCACCGGCGCGATCCGCGCGTTCGAGCACGCGGGCGTGGAAGGCGTCGACGTCTTCGACGTGCCGGGCGCCTTCGAGCTGCCCTTCGCCGCGCTGCAGGTCGCCGAGTCCGGCCGCTACGCCGGGATCGCCTGCCTGGGCGCCGTGATCCGCGGCGAGACCACGCACTACGACTACGTCTGCAGCGAAGCGGCCCGCGGCATCCAGGACGTGCAGCTGCGCACCGGCGTCCCCTGCGGCTTCGGCGTCCTGACCGTGGAGAGCATGCAGCAGGCGCTCGAGCGCTCGGGCGAGGGCACGCGCGACTCGGGCGCGCACGCGGCCGAGGCCGTGCTGGCGCTCGCACGCATCCGGGCCGGTCTGGCGGCCGGCCAGGGTTGAGCCCGGCCGCCGCGGCGGTACTCTCGTGGCGTGGCCATAGACGAGATCGAGGAGATAGTGGCGCTCGCGCTGACCTTCGTGGTCCACGTGATCGGCGCCGGCGCACTCATCTGGGCGATGCTCGACCGCGACGATGGCGGGCGGGGGATGCGCGGCTGGTGGCCCCGCGACGATCGCCCCGGCGGCCCTCCGCCCGGGCCCGGCCCGGCCCCCGGGGG
>JACCQW010000105.1 GCA_013813955.1 Solirubrobacterales bacterium | reverse complement strand
CCGGTGGAAGTGCGCCACCGCGTCGCCCACCGAGTACACCTTCAGGTGGCCGATGTGCGGCTCGCCGCTGGGGTAGGGCAGCATCACGAGGACGTAGGACTTCGGGTGCGCGGGATCGATCTCGTTGGAGACCTCCCAGGTGCGCTCCTCCGCCCACACACGCTGCCAACGGGGCTCGATCTCGTGGGCGTCGTAGCGTCGCTCGGCCATCGGAGGCGGAGGATAGGACGCGACGGTGGCGGCGGCTCGCGTCGTCCGACGGACGTTAGAATGGCGAGCGTTCGCGAGTTCGGGGCTGTAGCTCAGCTGGAAGAGCGTCTGGCTGGCAGCCAGAAGGTCAGGGGTTCGAGCCCCCTCAGCTCCACTGCACGACAGGCCGTCCGCGAGGGCGGCCTGTCGGCGTTTCAGGCCGACTCCTCCATCGCCCGCGCCGGGACCTCGCCCCAGAGCTGCTCGAGGCGGTAGAAGTCGCGCGCCTCGGGCGTGAACACGTGCACGACCACGTCGAGGTAGTCCATGAGGATCCAGCGGGACTCCTGCAGGCCCTCGACGCGGCGCGGCAGCAGGCCGTGGTCAGCCTTCAGGCCCTGGTGGATCCCGTCGTGTATCGCCTTGGCCTGCCGATCGGTGTTGCCCGAGCACACGAGAAAGAAGTCGGTGTAGCCCAGCGCGGCACGGACGTCGATCTCGACGACGTCGGAGGCCTTCTTGTCGCCCGCCAGCGCGGCGATCGTCCCGGCGAGCTGCGCGGGGCTCAATTGCGCGCTCATCGGTACAGCCTCGCCGCCTGGATGCGCTCGGCGACCGCGTCGGGCACCAGGTAGCGGATCGGCCGCCCCTCGCTCACGCGGCGGCGGATCTGCGAGGACGAGACGTCCAGGCGGGGCATGTCGAAGAACGCGATGTCCGGCCCGGTGAAACCCTTCAGGCCGGCGAAGGCCTCATCCAGGCGCTCGGCGATGTCCTGGCGCCCCGCGCCCGAGCGCTCGGCGACGGCCAGCCGGGCTAGCCCGAGGATCGCCTCGGGCTCGCGCCACGACGGGAGACCGAGGGCCATGTCGGCCCCCACGATCAAGGTCAGGTCGTCCTCCGGTGTGGTCGCATGCAGCTCGCGCAGCGTATCGACCGTGTACGACGGTCCGCCCCGCTCGACCTCCAGCCGCGAGACCTCCAGGCACTCGTCGCCCTGCGTGGCCAGGCGGCACAGCCGGTAGCGCTCCTCCGCGCCGGGGTCGAGCAGCGCCTCCTTGTGCGGCGGCGCGGCCACCGGCATCACCAGCACCCGGTCCAGCCCCAGCTGGGCAGCGGCCTCCGACGCGCACACCAGGTGCGCCAGGTGCGGAGGGTTGAAGGTCCCCCCCAGGACCCCGGTGCGCGCCACGGTCTCAGGGCCGGACGTGGCCGTCGCCGGCCACCACGTACTTGAAGGTGCACAGCTCGCGCACGCCGATCGGGCCGCGGGCGTGCAGCTTCTGTGTCGAGTTGCCGATCTCGGCGCCCATCCCGAACTCGCCCCCGTCGGTGAAGCGCGTGGACGCGTTGACGTACACGCAGGCGGCGTCGACACCGCGCTCGAAGGCCCGGGCGGCCCCGGCGTCGCGGGTGACGATCGCCTCGGAGTGCCCGGAGCCGTGCTCGTTTATGTGCGCGATGGCGTGCTCGACGGAGTCGACGACCTTGACCGCGAGGATCAGCGAGAGGAACTCCGTGTCCCAGTCCTCCTCGGTCGCGTCGGCGAGCGTCGGCGCCAGCTCGCCGGCCAGCGCCCGGGAGCGCCCGTCGACGCGCAGCTGCACCCCGGCCTCGCGCAGTGCGCCCAGCGCGCGCGGCAGGAACGCGGGCGCCGCCGCGCCGTGCACGAGCAGGGTCTCCGCGGCGTTGCACACGCCGGGGCGCTGCACCTTGGCGTTGAGCACGATCGCCTCGGCCGCGTCGAGGTCGGCGGACGCGTCGACGTAGACGTGGCAGTTGCCCGAGGCCGCGTAGATGACCGGCACGGTGGCCACCGCCTTCAGCGCCGCCTTCAGGCCCTCGCCGCCCCGGGGGAAGATCAGGTCGACGACGCCGTCCTGGGTGGCGAGCTCGGCGAGCTCCGCTCGCCCGCCGCCGGCGACCAGCCCGATCGCGCCCGCCGGCAGTCCGGCGCCCTCGGCCGCCTCCGCGGCGATCGTCGCCAGCATCGCGTTGGAGTGCGCCGCCGACGAGGACCCGCGCAGCACGACGGCGTTGCCGGACTTCAGGCACAGGGCCGCCGCGTCGATCGTGACGTTCGGGCGCGCCTCGTAGACCACGGCGATCACGCCGAACGGGACGCGGACCTTGCGCACGTCCAGCCCGTTGGGAAGCCGCCGCCCCTCGACGACTTCGCCGACCGGGTCGGGCAGCGCCGCGATCGCCCGCACCCCGGCCGCGACGCCGGCCACGCGGCCGCCGTCGAGCGCCAGCCGGTCCAGCAGTGCTGCGTCC
>JACCQW010000050.1 GCA_013813955.1 Solirubrobacterales bacterium | reverse complement strand
GTCGTCTACTCCGGCGGCTACTTCGCGGACCCGGCGCGGCGCCCGGCGGCACTCGCGGGGCTGCTGGCCTTTCTTGCCGCCATGCAGGGCCTCGTGCTCGCCGACGGCTACCTCACGCTGCTCGTCTTCTGGGAGCTCGTCGGGGCGCTGTCGGCGCGGCTGATCGCCTTCAACCGCGAGGACCCGGCGGCGGCGCCGGCGGCGGTGCGCGCGTTCCTCACCACGCGGGCCGCGGACGCCGGCCTGTACGTCGCGCTGCTGGCGCTCTACGCCGGGGCGGGCACGCTGGCCTTCGGCGCCGATCGGCCGGAGGGCGTTCTGGGCGCCCTCGTCGGCCTCGGGCTCGTGCTCGCCGCGATCGGCAAGAGCGCGCAGGCGCCGCTGCAGACGTGGCTGACGGCGGCGATGGCCGGCCCGACGCCGGTGTCGGCGCTGCTGCACTCGGCGACGATGGTCGCGGCCGGCGTCTACCTGCTGATGCGCTCCGACGCCCTGCTTGCCGGGTGGCCGCTCGAGGTCGCCGGCTGGATCGGCGCGCTCACCGCGGTGGCCGGGGCCGCGATCGCGCTGGCGCAGACCGACCTCAAGCGCGTGCTCGCCGGATCGACCACGAGCCAGCTCGGGCTGATGTTCGTGGGCGTCGCCGCGGGTGGCCCGGCGGTCGCGCTGTTTCATCTCGTCGCGCACGCCGCGGGCAAGGCCACGATGTTCCTCGCCGCCGGGATCTTCGGGCACGAGCGTGGCGGCACCGGCCTCGAGGACCTGCGCGGGGCGGGGCGCGACGACCGGCGCACGTTCGCGGCCTTTGCGATCGGCGCGCTGTCGATCGCCGCCGTGCCGCCGTTCGCCGCATTCTTCAGCAAGGACGTGATCGTCGCCGCGGCCGAGGAGCATCCGGCGTGGCTCGTGCTCGTGCTCGTGGCCGCCGCCGGCAGCGCCGCCTACCTGCTGCGCCCGGCGCTCGTGTTGTGGGGCGAGCCCTCGGACGCGCGCGTCCGTGTCCCGGCGCTGCGGGGCCGCCGTGTCATGCTCGCGGCGACCGGCACGCTCGCCGCCGCGTCGGTCGCGCTCGGCGTCCTGGGCGACCCGCTGCGGACCCTGCTCGACGCCCCCGAGCTGCCCTCCTCGCTGCTCAGCGTGGCGCTGTCGGCGGTTGCGGTCGCCGCTGGGGTGGTGGTGGTGCTGCGCCGGGTGCGGGTCCCCGCCCGCCTCGCTGCGGCGGCCGAGGACCAGCTGCACGTCGACACGGCGCTGCGCGCGATCGCGCAACGCCCCGCCCTGGCGAGCGCCGCCGCGCTCGCGCGCTTGGACGACGGCGTGGTCGACCGCATCGTCGACGACGCCGGGCGCGCCACCCTCGTCCTCGCGCGCTCGCAGCGCTGGGTAGAGGCGCGCGGCGTCGACGCGGCGGTGGACGGCCTGGCCCGCCTCGTGGGGCGCGCCGGGGCCCAGAGCCCGCGGCTGCAGACCGGCCGGCTGCACGAGTACCTGCGCGACACGGTGCTCGGGGCCGCCGCGGTCGTCGCGCTCATCACGCTGGCGGCGGTGCTCTGATGGCCTGGCTGACGCTCGCGGTCGTCGTGCCGCTGGCGGGCGCCGTGCTCGCGGCGCTGGCCCCCGCGCGGCTGAAGGGCGCGCCGCAGATCGTCGCCGTCGGCGCCGCGGTCCTGTCCCTCGCCGCGCTGGTGGTCACGCTCGTGCGCTTCGACACGGGCGTGGGGATGCAGCTCGTGGAGGAGGCGGAGTGGATCCCGAGCATCGACATCGCCTGGCGCCTGGGCGTCGACGGCATGTCGCTCGCGCTGAGCCTGATGTCCGCGATCCTGTTCCTCGCGGCGATCGTCCACGGGGTCGGCCCGCGGCCGCTGGGCCGCGCGGCCGCCGCGCTGCTGCTGTTGCTGGAGAGCGCGTGCCTGGCGTTCTTCCTCGCCCAGGACTTCTTCCTGTTCTACGTCGCCTTCGACGTGACGCTCGTCGCGATGTACTTCCTGATCGCGCTGTGGGGTGGCGAGCGCCGGCGCTACGCCGCCCTGAAGTTCTTCCTCTACACGCTCGTCGGCTCGCTGCCGGTGCTGCTGGGGATCATCGCTCTGTTCCTCAGCTCCGAGCCGCAGACCTTCGACATGATCCGCCTCGCGCAGGAGGAGCCGATCGCCGGTGCGGGGATCGGCGCGTCGCTGACGTTCCTGGCCTTCTTCGTCGGCTTTGCGATCAAGACGCCGATCGTGCCCTTCCACACCTGGCTGCCGGCCGCGCACGTCGAGGCGCCGACGGCGGGCAGCGTGCTGCTGGCCGGCGTGCTGCTCAAGCTCGGCACCTACGGCCTCGTGCGCGTGAACTTGCAGATGCTCCCCGACGCCTTTGCCGAGTACGCGCTGCCGATCGCGCTGCTCGGCCTGGTGAGCGTGATCTACGGGGCGCTGCTGGCGCTCGCGCAGTCCGACCTCAAGCGCCTGATCGCCTACACGAGCGTCAACCACATGGGCTACGTGGTCATCGGCGTGGCCGCGGCGGCGGCGAACGGGATCGGGGCGCGGGCGCGCGATCTGGCGCTGGACGGCGCCGTGCTGCAGATGCTCGCCCACGGGTTCGTCACCGGCGCGCTGTTCTTTCTCGCCGGCTTCATCCAGGCGCGGGCGAGGACCCGCGAGCTGGGCGATCTCGGTGGGCTCATGCGCCCGATGCCGGTCTTCGGCTCGCTGACGGCGCTGGCGTTCTTCGCGTCGCTGGGCCTGCCTGGCCTGGCGCAGTTCCCGGCCGAGTTCCAGATCTTCCTGGGCACGTTCGACGTCTATCCCGCGATCGCCGCCCTCGCCGTGCTGGGGATCGTGGTGACCGCCGCGCTGTTCCTGCTCGCGCTGCAGCGCGCGTTCCTGGGTTTGACGCCGCCGCGGTGGGCCGGCCTGCGCGACCTCGGCGCGCGCGAGCTGCTGGCCCTCCTGCCGCTGCTGGCCTTCGTCGTCGCGCTCGGCGTGTACCCGCGGCTGGCGCTCGACGTCATCGAGAGCGCGGTGTGGCTGCGGTGATGACCGTCGCCGACATGAAGGAGATGGAGGACCGGATGATCGCCGACCTCCCGTGGCTGGCGCCGCTCGGCGCGCTCGTGCTCGCCGCCGTCGGGGCCGTCGTCCTCGCGCTCGTGCTGTCGCGCCGGCGCCAGGGCCTCGTCGGCGCATGGGTCGCCGGAGCGCACCTGGCGGCCGCCGCGCTCGCGGCGGCGGTGTGGCTGGATCGGGGCTTCGCCGCGGTCATGGAGGGGACCGTCATGATCGACGGCCTCGCGCTGCTGCTCATCGGCCTGCTGGGGATCTCCGGCGCGCTCACCGTGGCCATCGCGCGGCCGATGCTCGCGGGCACCGATCGCGAGGGAGAGTTCTACGCCGTGCTCGCCGCCGCCTCGCTGGGCGCGGCGGTCCTGGGCGCCGCCGGCGACGTCGCGCTGCTCGCGCTGGCGCTCGGGATGCTCAGCCTGACCTCGTTCATCATGACCGGCTACCTGCGCGGCTCCGAGCGCGGCAACGAGGCGTCCTTGAAGTACTACGTCTACGGGACGGTCGCGGGCGCGACGATGGTGTACGGCCTGACCTGGTGGTTCGGGCTGGCGGGCACGACCGACCTGGTGCAGATCGGCCGTGCGCTGGGCGGCGCGCCCGACGCCGCGGTCATCGCGGCGACCGCGCTCGTCGTCGCCGGCCTGGCCTACAAGGCGGCGCTCGTGCCCTTCCACTTCTGGACGCCCGACGTCTACGAGGGCGCGCCGCTCGCCGTCGCCGCATACCTGAGCGTGCTGCCGAAGATCGCCGGCCTCGTCGCGCTCGCGCGAGTCCTGCCCGCGGCGCTGCCCGACGGAGCGCTGGGCTGGCCGACCGCGATCGCGGTCATCGCCGCGGTGACGATGACGCTCGGCAACCTCGCCGCGCTGCCCCAGCGCAACGTCGTGCGGATCCTCGCCTACTCCTCGATCGCGCAGGCCGGCTACCTGCTCATGGGCGTCGCTGCGCTGACCGGCTCGGAAGAGGGGCTGCCCGCGCTGCTGTACTACTCAATCGCCTACGCGGTGACGAACCTCGCCGCGTTCGCCGTCGTCCTCGCCGTCCAGCGCGAGCGCGGATCGGTCGACATAGATGCGTTCGCCGGTCTGGGCCGCCGGCACCCGTGGTGGACGGCGGGCCTCGTGATCTCGTTCCTCTCGCTGCTCGGGCTGCCGCCGCTGGCGGGCTTCGTCGGCAAGCTCGAGGTCTTCACCGCGGCCATCGACGCCGGCCAGGCCTGGCTGGCCGTGGTCGCGGTGATCAACACGGTGATCTCCCTCTTCTACTACCTGCGGGTCATCGCGCCTGCGGTCCTCGATGCCGGCCCCGACGCCCGCGCCGCGCCGCGACTGCCGGCCGCACCGGCGATCAGCGTCGCGCTGGCGATCGCGGCGGTGACGAC
>JACCQW010000046.1 GCA_013813955.1 Solirubrobacterales bacterium | reverse complement strand
GCCCTGCCCCTGCGGGAGGCCGGGCATGGGATCGCGTAGCCGCAAGCGCCGGCGCAGCAGCGACGGCCCGCCTCCGGGCTACGCACGCGGGCGCGCGCGCGACGAGGCGATCCGCGCCGAGCTCGAGCCGCTGGCCGAGGGCGAGCGGCCCGGCGCGGTGACGATCGCGGCCGTCGTCGCCTTCGTGTTCGCGATCGCCAACGTCATCGCCGCCGTCACCGGCAACGACCTGTCCTCCGAGCAGGGCGACCCGGTGTTCTTCACGCTCGTGACGAGCTCGATCCTCCTGATCGCGGGCCTCGGGATGCTGTGGGCGAAGTACTGGGCGGTGCTCGGCTTCCAGGTGCTCCTGGGCCTGCAGATCGTGGTGCTCGCCCTCGCCGTGACGATCGTCGAGAAGTGGTGGCTGGGGATCGGGATCGTCGTGCTCATCGGGCTGCTCGGCTGGCTGTTCTGGTCGCTCGTCCGGGCCATGGCGCGCATCCAGATGCCCGACCGGCAGCCCCCCGGAGCGAGTCGATAGGCTCCGGCCGCGATGGCGAGATCCTCCTATGACTGCATCGTCATCGGCTCCGGTCCCGGCGGCTACGTCGCCGCCGTTCGGGCCGCCCAGCTGGAGATGAGCACGGCGGTGGTCGAGAAGGACGCCATCGGCGGGCGCTGCCTGAACTACGCATGCATCCCCGCGAAGGCGGTGCTCCGCGTGGCCGACGTGCTGACCGAGATCCGCGAGGCCGGCGACTTCGGACTGAAGGTCTCCGACCCCGAGGTCGACTTCGACGCGGTCACGCAGCGGCGCAGGAAGGTCGTCGGGACGCTGACCGGCGGGGTGGCCGGCCTCATGAAGAAGAACGGCGTCGACGTCATCGAGGGCCACGGCTCGGTGACCGACGCCGGCAACGTCAGGATCGGCGGCAGCTTCGACGGCACGGAGATCGAGGCCAGGACCGTGATCCTCGCCACCGGCTCGGTGAAGAAGCCGATCCCGGGGACGCAGTTCGGCGGGCGCGTCATCGGCACGGAGGAGGCGTGGGCGCTGGACGAGCTGCCCGCATCGCTGGCGGTCGTGGGCGCGGGCGCGTCGGGCACGGAGATCGCCTCCGCCTACGCGCGGCTGGGCAGCGAGGTGCACCTCTTCGAGGGCCTGGACCGCGTGCTGCCCGCCGAGGATGCCGACGTCTCCAAGCTCGCCGAACGCGGTTTCAAGAAGCAGGGCATCAAGGTCCACACCGGCGTCTTCGTCGAGAACGTCGAGTCCGCGGAGGACAAGGTCACGTTCACCTTCGGCGGCGAGGCCGCGGAGGCGCAGTGGCTGATCATCGCCGCGGGCCGCGAGCCCGACGTCGAGGGCCTCGGCCTCGAGGAGGCCGCCGTCAAGCTCGGCGCGGACGGGCTGATCGCGGCCGACGGCGCCATGAGGACCTCGCTGTCGGGCGTCTATGCGATCGGCGACCTCGTCCCCGGCCCGGCCCTCGCCCACAAGGCCTCCGACGAGGGCATCATCGCCGTCGAGGACGCCGCCGGCCTGCCGACGCACCCGATCGAGTACGTCGACATCCCGCGCGCGACCTTCTGCACGCCGAATGTGGGCAGTTTCGGTCTCACGGAGGAGCAGGCGCGCGAGCAGGGCCACGACGTCGTCGTGGGCAAGCTGCAGTACGGCGCGGTCGGGGCGGGCACGGTCTACGGCGACCGCGCGGGCATGGTGAAGATCATCGGCGAGAAGAAGTACGGCGAGCTGCTCGGCGGGCACATCGTGGGCACGCGGGCCACCGAGCTCATCCAGGAGCTCGTCAACGTGCGCGCGCTGGAGGGCGGCTACAGCGAGGTCGCACGCATCGTGCACGGCCATCCCACGCTGTCGGAGGCGGTCATGGAGGCGGCTCGCGACGCCGATGGCTGGCTCGTCCACGGCTGACGCGCTCCCCGCGTTCTACTTCGACCTGGCCTCGCCCGAGTGCTACCTCGCGGCCGAGCGCATCCTGGCCGTGGTGCCTGTCGCGTGTGAGTGGACCGGCGTCTCGGCGCTCGGGCTGCCTGGCGGCGCCTTCGGCGGATGGCGGTGCGCGCAGGACCGCGAGATCGAGCTCGCGCGCGTGGAGCGTGAGGCGGCCGCGCGCGGGCTGCAGCCGGTGCGCTGGCCGGCCGAGCTGCCCTTCGACTCTCATTTCGCCATGCGCGCGGCCACCTTCGCGAAGCAGATCGGGCGGGCGGTCGCGTTTGCGCAGGCGGCGTTCCGCCAGGCCTACGCCGGGGGACGCGACCTCTCCGACCCCGACAACGTGCTGATCGCGGGCGCCGCGTGCGAGATGCACCCGGCGGCGCTGCGCAAGGGCGCGGAGCTGCGCTCGGTCGGCGCCGCGCTGACC
>JACCQW010000041.1 GCA_013813955.1 Solirubrobacterales bacterium | reverse complement strand
TCGGCGGCACGGTGCGCAACCTCGCGGCCGCAGCGCAGCGCTCGGCGGGCCAGCCCAGCCTTGGCGTCCAGGGCTTCTGCCTCACCCGCGAAGCGCTCGAGGCGCTCATCGCGACGCTGGCCGCGCTGCCGCCCGCGGAGCGCAAGACGGTGCCGGGCATCAAGCCGGGGCGGGGCGACCTGATCCTCGCCGGAGCGGTCGTGGTGGCCGAGGTGCTCGAGGCCGGAGGCTTCAGCGCGATCGAGGCGACCGAGGCGGGCCTGCGCGAGGGCGCGTTCTTCGAACGCCACCTCGCCGATGACCCCCCGCTCTTCGACGACGTGCGGCGCGACAGCGTGCTCAACCTCGCGGCGCAGTATCGCGTCGACCCGGCTCATACCGAGCACGTCGCGACGCTCGCGCTCGGGCTCTTCGACGAGCTTGCCGCCGCCGGATTGCACCGCGGCGACCCGATCGAGCGAGAGCTGCTGTGGGCGGCCAGCGTGCTGCACGACATCGGCGTCGCCGTCGACTACGACGATCACCACAAGCACTCGCGCTACCTGATCCTCAACGCGGACCTGCCCGGCTTCCAGCCGCGCGAGGTCGCGCTGGTGGCCCAGGCCGCCCGCTACCACCGCAAGGGGACGCCCGACCTCGGGGAGCTCGAGTCGCTGGCGGCCGACGGCGACGCCGAACGCCTGGACCGGTTGGCCACGCTGCTGCGCCTCGCCGAGGACCTCGAGCGCAGCCGCGACCAGAGCGTCCGCGCCGCACGGGTGGCCGAGCATGACGGCGTGGTCTGCCTCGAGCTGGAGGCCCAGGGCGAGGTCAGCGTGGCGCGCTGGGCCGTCGAGCGCGAGGTCGACCTCTTCCGCCGCGCGTTCGACCGGCGCCTGAAGGTGACACTCTCCGCCTCGTGAGCCTCACGACCGGAACCGGACCGCTCGGCGGCGAGCCGGGCGATACCAACTACACGCTCGACGCTCCACCGCACCGCCTGCTCTTCGAGCCCGACCCGCGGCGCCTGCGCGCGCTGGTGGGCGACCGGGTCGTCCTGGACTCGATGCGCGCCCACCTGCTGCACGAGACCGGGCTGCTGCCCGTCGCCTACGTCCCGCTGGAGGACCTCGACGCCGAGCTGCTGCAGCGCACGCAGACGAGCACGCACTGCCCGTTCAAGGGCGACGCGTCGTACTGGTCGCTGCATGTCGGCGACCGGGTGATCGAGGACGCGGTCTGGGGCTATGAGGACCCGCTGGAGCGGGCGCCGTGGCTGCGCGGGTTCGCCGCGCTGGACCGGCGCAGGGCCGACGCCTGGCTGGTGGAGGACGATCCCGTCGCCGGCCACCTGCGCGATCCCTATCACCGCGTCGACGTGCACCGCGCCTCGCGCACGGTCACCGTCACCGCGAGCGGCGAGGTCGTCGCCCGCAGCACGCGGCCCATGCTCGTCTTCGAGACCAGCCTGGCGCCGCGGGCCTACCTCCCCCGCGCCGACGTGCGCCCCGGGGTCCTGGCGCCCAGCGCGACGCGCACGGTCTGCCCCTACAAGGGCGAGGCCTGCTACTGGCACGTCGAGGCCGGCGCCGGCAGCCTCGCCGATGCGGCTTGGAGCTACGAGTCGCCGCTGCCCGAGGCGATGCGCGCCGCCGGGCACGTGAGCTTCGCGGGCGACGGCGTCGAGGTCGTGCTCGAGCCCGCCGTGTAGCCCGGGTCGCGCTCGCGCTCGCGCGGCACGAGGGCGGGGGCGGGGGCGCCGGCGGTCTGGGTGGAGACGGCCTCCACGACCTCGGTCTCCTCGGCCTCGAGCTCCTCCTCGTGGTCGCCGTCGCAGAGGACGCGGAAGTTGCCGGTCACCCCGCCGTCGGCGTGGATCGTGATGCCGGGCAGGATCTCCTCGCCCTCGTCGAAGCCCAGGCGTTCCAGGTCAAAGGGCGCCAGCCCGATCCCGTAGGCGTCGTGCGTCGGGTTCTCGCGGTCGTGCGCGTTGACGGCGATCTGGAACGCGCGCAGGTTCTTGGCGATCTTCGACGTGTCCGCCATGGCCGGAACCGTAGCGCGCCTCAGACGTCGAGCAGGACGCCCGGGTTGAGCAGCCCCCGGGGATCGACCGCCGCCTTCGCGGCCCGTAGCGCGGCGGCGAAGACGTCGGGGCGCTGGCGGTCATACCACGGCCGGTGGTCGCGCCCGACGGAGTGGTGGTGGGTGATCGTGCCGCCCGCCGCGAGGATCGCGTCGGAGGCCGCGCGCTTGATCTGCGCCCACTGCTCGACCTCCTCCCCGCGCCGGGCCGGGACCATCACGGTGAAGTACGGGGCCGGCCCGTCGGGGTACACGTGGGTGATCCGGCAGGTCACGCGCGCCCCGGGGCCCGCCGCCTCCGAAGCGGCAGCGACCACCTGCTCGCGAAACGCGGCGAAGCGCTCCCAGGTGATCGCGCTCTCGAAGGTCTCCGTCAGCAGGCCGAGCGCGACGGCGAGGTCGCGCAGGTAGGGCGCGCGCAGGAAGGCGTCGCGCCACGCGCCGACCGCGTCGCCGCCGTCGCGTGCCCCCTCTTCCGCCGCGCGGGGCCTGCGGACCGCGCCCTCCTCCCACGCCCCGCCGTGCTCGCGACACAGCATCAGCGCGCGGTCCGTCAGCTCGCCGACCGGGACCACGTTCTCGTCCGCCGCCTCGAAGCCGAGCACGAGCAGCGCCGCCGAGCCGTCGCCCGCGCCCGTGACCCGTGCCTCGTCAGCATCGATGAGCCGGGCGTTGGCGGGCCGCAGCCCGGACTGGGCGACGGCGCGCAGCGCGTCGGCGCCCGCGAAGAAGTCCGAGAAGCGCACCCCCGCCGAGGAGCGCGCCGCGGGGCGCGGACGCACCCGCACCCACGCCTCCGTGATGACCCCAGGATGCCCTCCGAGCCGAGCAACATCCGGTCCGGCGAGACGCCCGCGCCCGAGCCCGGCAGGCGCCGCGACTCCCAGGCCCCCGCGAAGCTCACCGCGCGCACCGACTCGACGAGATCGTCCACGTGCGTCTCCACCGTGGCGAAGTGCCCGCCCGCGCGGGTGGCGATCCAGCCGCCGAGCGTCGACAGCTCGAAGGACTGCGGGTAGAAGCGCATCGTCAGGCCGCGCTCGCCCAGCTGCTCCTCGAGGACGGGCCCCGCGGCACCCGCCTGGATGCGCGCCGCCCGCGAGACCTCGTCGACCTCGAGCACGCGGTCCAGTGCGGTCAGGTCCAGCGACACCGCCCCGTCGCAGCGCGACGGCACCTCGCACTGCACGCCGCCCGCCACGCTCGTCCCCCCGCCGTAGGGCACGACAGCGACGTTCGCCCCGTCCGCCCAGGCGAGCACCGCCTCCACCTCGCGCTCGTCGCGCGGCCGGGCGACGAGGTCGGGGGCGAAGTCGAAGCGCCCGCAGAAGCCGCGCACGACGTCGGAGTAGGACTTCCCCCACGCGTGCGAGGCG
>JACCQW010000004.1 GCA_013813955.1 Solirubrobacterales bacterium | reverse complement strand
CCCCCCCCCCCCCCCCACGGGTCGAGTGCCAAATAGCGTCGACCCTCCGACGCTCATCGGCCCTCGAGCGCTCGGGACCGCGACGGATGGCTCAGATCACGGGGTAGCGCACCGCGGCCAGTGCGAGCCCGTGCGGCTTGGCCGTGTGCCCCGCGTCGCGGCGATGCGCGCCCGCCAGCAGCGCCACGAACTCGTCCGGTGTCCGGCGCCCCTGCGCGACCTCGAGCATCGTCCCGACGAGCGTCCGGGTCATATGCCGCAGGAACGCGTCGGCCGTGATCCAGAACTCGAGCGCGTCGCCGCGCTCGCGCCACTCGGCGGTCTCGACGATCCGGGTGAACCAGCGGTGCTCGGTCTCTGTCAGCGTGAAGGCGGTGCAGTCGTGCGTGCCGGGCAGCGCCGCCGCGCACGCGTGCAGCAGATCGCGGTCGCACGCGTAGGGCCAATGCAGTGTGGTGCGTCGCCTGAACGCGCTCGGCGCCGAGCGCGCCAGCACGGAGTAGCAGTACGTCCGCGCCTCGGCGTCCGCGCGCGGGTCGAACCCCGGATGCGCCTCCTCGCAGGAGAGCACCGCGACGTCGTCACCGATCAGTGCGTTGAGCGACGCGAGCCGCACGGGCGCCCCGGCGTAGGCCGCGACCTGCCCCCAGGCGTGGACGCCCGCGTCCGTGCGCCCCGCGACGCTCAGCGCCACGGGCTCGCCGCGGAGCGTCGCGAGCGCGGCCTCGAGCTCGCCCTTCACCGTCCGTCGCCCGGGCTGGAGCGCCCAGCCGGCGAAGTCCGTCCCGTCGTACTCGATCAGCAGCCGCGTCACCATGACGTCAAGTCCAGGTCGAAGGCCGCACGGATCGCCGCGCTGAGCATCTCCTCCTGACGATCGAGCAGCACACCGATGCGCGCGCCCAGGGCACCCGCGGGGGTCGTCGCGACGTCGTCGCAGCTCACCACGGACGGCAGCCGCAGGCCGTTGGCGACTCCGACGGGCAGCTCGGTGGAGAGCCCCCGGATCATGGTGGTGATCGGCGCAACCGTGACGTTTGCCAGATGTGGGCGCACCACCTCGCGCGTGAGGATCAACACCGGGCGGACCTTGTCGAGCTGCGCCAGGTGGATGGGGCGCATCAGTCCAGGTCGAGGGCAAGGCCGGCGTTGAACGCGGCGAGCCGGTCGAGCCCTGGATCGGATCCGGTGCAAGCGGGGATCTCGGCGTCACGCGCGGCGATCACGCGGCGACGCTCCCGCTCGAGCGCCCGGCTGACCACGGCGGCACGACTGCGTTCCACGCCGTCGGCGACGCGTTCGTCGACGAAGGCGACGAGCTCGTCGGGCGGCCGCACGGCGATCTGCTTGCTCATCGCGCGAAGGTACCGATGTGGGATCGCACTCGGCGTGCTTCTGCGAGGCCTACACCAGCTCGAGGAAGACCATCTCCGTCGAGTCCGAGCGGCGCGGCCCGAGCTTGAGGATGCGGGTGTAGCCGCCGGGGCGCTCGGCGTAGCGCGGGGCGACCTCCTCGAAGAGCTTGTGCACCGTGAACTTGTCCTGGCCGAGGGCGCTCAGGGCCTGGCGGCGAGCGTGCAGGTCGCCACGCTTGGCCAGGGTGATGAGCTCCTCGAGCTTGGGCTTCACGGCCTTGGCCTTCGCCTCGCTGGTCTTGATGCGCTCGTGGTCGATGACCTCCTTGCAGAGGTTGGCCAGCAGCGCTTTGCGGTGCGCGGTGGAGCGCGAGAGCTTGTTGCGGGTCTTCTGATGGCGCATGGTCTTTTCAGTCCTCGCGGAGGTTCAGGCCGCGGCCGTGGAGGGTCTCGATGACCTCGTCGATGGACTTCTTACCGAAGTTCGGGATCGCGTTGAGCTCTCCCTCGGACTTGGTGATGAGGTCGCCGACGGTCTGGATGCCGGCACGCTTCAAGCAGTTGTAGGAGCGTACGCCGAGCTCGAGCTCCTCGATGAGGATGTCGTGCATCGGGCCGCCCGCGGCCGAGGCGCCGTTGGTCGCCGCGGCGCCGCTGCCGCCCGACTCGAGGGAGCCGCTGCCGCCCATTCCCGCACGGATCTCCTCGACCCGGTCGGGGTCGGTGAAGATGGCCAGCTGCTGGATGAGGATCTCGGCGGCCTCACGCAGCGCGGCCTGCGGCTCGACCGACGAGTCGGTCTCGACGTCCAGCGTGAGCTTGTCGAAGTCGGTGCGCTGCCCGACGCGGGCCTGCTCGACGGCGTAGGCCACGCGGCGGACCGGGGAGAAGATGGAGTCGATCGGGATGACGCCGATGGGCTGGTCGGCGGACTTGTTGTCCTCCGCGGGACGGTAGCCGCGACCCTGGCCGATCGTCAGGTAGAGCTCGAGCTTGGTCTTCTTCTCGAGCGTGGCGATGTGCACGTCGGGGTTGAGGATCTCGACGCCGGCGGGGAGGTCGATGTCCTTCGCGGTGATGTCACCCGGCCCTGTGACGACGAGCGGCGCCTCGACCTCGGTCGCGTCGGAGTGCATCTTGCAGACGATGTCCTTGAGGTTCAGGACGATGTCCGTGACGTCCTCGGTGACGCCCTTGATCGTCGAGAACTCGTGGGCGACGCCCTCGATGCGGACGCTCGTGACGGCCGCTCCCTGCAGCGACGAGAGCAGCACGCGGCGCAGGGAGTTGCCGAACGTGTAGCCGAAGCCGCGATCGAGCGGCTCGATGGTGAAGGTGCCGCGGTTGTCCTCGACGGATTCGCTGGTGATCCGGGGAATCTGGAAGTCGAGCATGTGGGGTTCTCAGTTCTTCGTGGTGGCCCCGCTCGGCTCTTGGGTGCGCGCGGGGGGTTCTGGGCCCGCTGCGCACGTTGTCGGTCTGTGCGGTGGCGGGGTGGGGCGGTCCTGCTCCAGGCCTACTTGGAGTACAGCTCGACGATGAGCTGTTCCTGCACGGGCGCCGTGATCTCGCGGCGCTCGGGCTTGCGCAGGACCTTGGCGGTCAGCGCGTCGTGGTCGGCCTGCAGCCACGCCGGGATCGCCGCGGTGAGCTCCGTCGCGTCGCGGATGATCTGCTCGGCGGCGGTCTCGGCCTTGACGGCGATGACGTCGTTCTCGCGTACCTGGTAGCTCGGGATGTCCACGCGGCGGCCGTTGATGGTCCAGTGGCCGTGGCGGATGAGCTGGCGGGCCTGGCGCCGCGAGGCGGCGAAGCCGAGGCGCACGAGCACGTTGTCGAAACGGCGCTCGAGCAGCGTCAGCAGGTTCTCGCCGGTGATGCCGTCGGTCCGCGATGCCTTGTCGTAGTAGAGCCGGAACTGCTTCTCCAGGACGCCGTAGTAGCGGCGCGCCTTCTGCTTCTCGCGCAGCTGCACGCGGTACTCGCTCTGCTTCTGACGGCCGCGGCCATGGTCGCCCGGCGGGTACGCGCGGCGCTCGACGCCGCACTTGTCGGTCAGGCAGCGCTCGCCCTTGAGGAAGAGCTTGATGCCTTCGCGGCGGCACTGCTTGCACTGGGGAGAGGTGTCTCTAGCCATTCTGGGGGTCCTTAGACGCGGCGCCGCTTGCGGGGGCGGCAGCCGTTGTGGGCCTGCGGGGTGACGTCCTTGACGCCGGTGACCTCGAGGCCGGCGGCCGAGAGGGAGCGGATCGCGGTCTCGCGGCCCGAGCCGGCGCCCTTGGCGAAGACCTCGACCTTCTGCAGCCCCTGCTCGATGCCCTTGCGGGCGGCGGCGTCGGCCGTGACCTGGGCGGCGAAGGGCGTCGACTTGCGCGAGCCCTTGAAGCCGGCCCCGCCCGCGGACTCCCAGGCGATCACGTTGCCCTCACGGTCGGTCAGGGTGACGATCGTGTTGTTGAACGTCGTCTTGATGTGGGCCTGGCCGATGGGGATGTTCTTCTTCGGCTTGCGGCGGCCGCGCGGAGGCCGCTTCGGTGCGGGACTCACTTCTTCGTGGCCTTCTTCTTGCCCGCCACCTGCATGCGCTTGGGACCCTTGCGCGTGCGTGCGTTGGTCTTCGTCTTCTGGCCGCGCACGGGGAGGCCGCGCCGGTGGCGCAGTCCGCGATAGCAGCCGATCTCCATCAGCCGCTTGACGTTCTGGGAGCGCTCACGCCGCAGGTCGCCCTCGACGGTGAGCTCCTCGATGGCCTCGCGCAGCTTGGCGACCTCGTCGTCGGTGAGGTCGCGCACCTTGCGGTCGGGCTCGATCCCGGTGTGGGCGAGGATCTCGTTCGCGCTCGCGCGACCCACACCGTAGATGTAGGTCAGCCCGATCTCGGCGCGCTTGTTGAGGGGGATGTTGATGCCGGCGATACGTGCCACGACTACCCCTGCCGCTGCTTGTGGCGGGGGTTCGAGCAGATCACTAGGACCGCGCCGTGGCGACGGATGATCTTGCACTTCTCGCACATCGGCTTAACCGACGGTCGTACCTTCATGAGCCCTTTCTCGAAGCGTGAGGAGCGCGCGCAGGACGTACTGCACCCCGCCGCAAGCGCGACACGGGAGGGTAGCAAAGGCCCTCAGTCGGTCGCTTCGTGCCACGGGGTCAGTACCCGCGGCCCCTCGGCTGTGACGGCGATCGTGAACTCGAAGTGCGCGGCCAGCGATCCGTCCTGGGAGTAGATCGCCCAGTGGTCGTCACCCATGCGCACGGCGTGGCGCCCCGCGGTGACCATCGGCTCCACCGCCAGGACCATCCCCTCCTCCAGGGCCGGGCCCCGGTCGGGTGGCCCGTAGTTGGGGATCTGCGGGTCCTCGTGCATGTCGCGCCCGATGCCGTGGCCGACCAGCGAGCGCACGACGGACAGGCCGTCGCCCTCCACCCGAGCCTGCACGGCGTGCGACACGTCGCCCAGCCGGTTGCCCGGCCGGCACTGCTGCACGGCGTCCATCAGCGAGGCCTTCGTCGTGTCCAGCAGCTTGCGCGCGACCGGCGAGACCGGCCCGACGGCGAACGTCCGCGCGGCATCGGCCACCCAGCCGTCCAGGATCACGCCGCAGTCCACCGAGATGATGTCCCCGCGCTGCAGCGCGTAGGAGCCGGGGATGCCGTGCACGACCATCGAGTTGGGCGAGGTGCACAGCGAGCCCGGGAACCCGCGGTAGCCCTTGAACGCCGGCTCGCCGCCCTGGGAGCGGATGAAGCGCTCCGCGGCGGCGTCGAGCTCCCCGGTGGTGACGCCCGGGCGGACCTTGCCCTCCACCAGCGCCAGCGCGCGCACGAGGATCGCGCCCGCCGCCGCCATCCGGTCGATCTCGGCCGCCGACTTCTTGACGATCACGGCGCTACAGCTCGTCCTCGAGGCGCAACGTGGCGATCGTGGCGCGGATGTGGTCGTGAACCTCGGTCGGGGAACGGGTCCCGTCGAAGCGCCGCAGGCTCCCGCGCTCCTCGTAGTAGGCCACGAGCGGCAGGGTGCTCGTGCGGTAGACCTCGAGGCGGTGACGGACGGTCTCGGGCTTGTCGTCGTCGCGCTGCACGAGTCGGGAGCCGTCGACGTCGCAGCGGCCCTCGTGCTTGGGCGGATCGAACTCGACGTGGTAGACCCGGCCGGTCTTGACGCTCACGCGGCGGCCCGACAGGCGGCGGACGACGTCCTCGTCGGGCACGTCGATCAGCAGCGCTGCAGTGAGCCGGCGCTCCAGGCGCTCCAGGCCCTCGCCGAGCGCGTCGGCCTGGCCGGTGCTGCGCGGGAAGCCGTCCAGCAGGAAGCCGTCCCGGGCGGCGGGACCCTCGACCGCCTCCAGGATGACGCCGATGATGACCTCGTCGGGGACGAGCTCTCCGGCGGTCATGAACCCCTGCGCCTGCCTGCCCAGCTCGGTGCCCTCCTGGACCGCGGCGCGCAGGATGTTGCCCGTGGCGATGTAGGGCAGGTTGAAGTCGTCGGTCAGGCGCTCCGCCTGGGTCCCCTTGCCGGCGCCGGGCGGGCCCAGGAGGATGAGGTTCAGCTCCGACATCGCAGGATCGGAGCGGGAGGTTACCCACTGGGTGCCCGGCCGGGCACCCAGGCTCACTTCAGAAAGCCCTCGTAATTGCGCATCATCAGCTGCGCCTCGAGTTGCTTCATCGTGTCCAGTGCGACGCCGACGACGATCAGCAGCGACGTGCCGCCGAAGAAGAAGTTCGCGCTCGTCTGGTTGATGAGGATGGTCGGCATGGCAGCGACCGCCGCGAGGTACAGCGCGCCGGGGAACGTCAGCCGCGCGAGGATCCGATCGAGGAACTCGGCCGTCGGCCGGCCCGGTCTCACCCCCGGGATGAACCCGCCGTACTTCTTGAGGTTGTCGGCCTGGTCGACGGGGTTGAACGTGACCGCCGTGTAGAAGTAGGTGAACAGGATGATGAAGATCGTCTCCCCGACGATGTAGGCCCACCCGTTCGGGGAGAAGAAGTTGGCGAAGTCGTTGCCCGCGCTGTTGTTGAGCAGCTGGCCGATGGTCGGCGGGAAGGCCATGATCGACGCGGCGAAGATGACCGGGATGACGCCGGCCATGTTCACGCGCAGCGGCAGGTAGGTCTGGCCGCCCTGGGTCATGCGCCGCCCGATCACGCGCTTTGCGTACTGGATCGGTATCCGCCGCTGGCCCTCCTGCACGAAGACGATGGCCGCGATCACCGCCAGCGCGATGAACGGCATCATGACCTTGAAGACCGGGTCCGGGCTCGTCCACCACGCCTGCACGCCGTTGGGCAGGCCCGAGACGATCGAGGCGAAGATCATCAGCGAGATCCCGTTGCCGATGCCGCGCTGGGTGATCAGCTCGCCCATCCACATGATGAGCACGCACCCGGCCGTGAGCGAGATGACGATCAGGAACACGCGCGGGGCGGAGAAGTTCTCGATCACCGGCTGGCCGGCGCTGGCCTGGAAGGAGCGGAAGAGGAAGACGTAGCCGATCGACTGGGCGAAGGCCAGCCCGACGGTGAGGTAGCGCGTGTACTGCGTGATGCGCTGCTGGCCGACCTCGCCCTCCTTGGAGAGCTTCTCCAGCGCGGGCACGACGACGGTCAGCAGCTGCAGGATGATCGACGCCGTGATGTAGGGCATGATCCCCAGCGCGAAGAGCGCGATCCGCGACAGCCCGCCGCCGCTGAACAGGTTCAGGAAGCCGAGGATGTTCGAGCCGCCGAACTGATCCTGGATCGAGGCGACGGCATCCACGTTGATGCCGGGGACCGGGACGTGGTTGCCCAGGCGGTACAGCGCGAGCATGGCCGCCGTGAAGGCGAGCTTCTTGCGGATGTCGGCGACCGTGAAGGCGCTGAGGATCGTCGAGAGCACGGCTCAGCGAATCCTACGGACTAGGACTCCTCGACCTGGCAGGTCCCGCCGGCCGCCTCGATCGCCGCGCGCGCCTTGGCGCTGAAAGCGTGGGCGTGGACGGTCAGCGGCTTGGAGATCTCGCCCTTGGCGAGGACCTTCACCGCGATGTCCTTGCGAGTGCCCAGGCCGGCGCCCTTGAGGGCGGCCAGCGTGACGTCCGCCCCGCTCTCGAAGCGGCGCTCGAGGTCCTGGAGGTTGACCGCCTGCGTGTGCGTGCGGAAGGGCTCGAAGGGCATCGACTTCTTCATGTGCGGGCCGCGCAGCTTGCGCATCCGCATGTGGATCGGCATCTGGCCGCCCTCGAAGTTCGGCCGGGTCTTGGAGCCCGAGCGCGCGCCCGCGCCCTTGTGGCCACGGCCCGAGGTCTTGCCGGTGCCCGAGCCCGGGCCGCGGCCGACGCGCTTGCGCGGCTTGCGGCTGCCCGCGCCGGGCTTGAGGTTGTGCAGGCCGATGCGCTCGCGGGGCTCGCGCCCGGCGTCCTTGTCGTCAGTCATCGTCGATCCTCACGAGGTGGCGGATGCGGTGGGCCATGCCCCGCGCCTGCGGGCTGTCCTTGACGTCGACCGTGTGGCCGATGCGCCGCAGGCCGAGCGACCGCAGGGTCGCCAGCTGGCGCTTGTCGGAGCCGTTGGAGGACTTGACCTGCGTCAGCCTCATGCCTCGACGACCTCCTCGGAGGGCTCCTCCGACGGCGCGTCGCCGTTCGCGGCGATCGTCTCGGCGGCCTGGTCGCCGGCGCCCAGCCCGAGGACCTGATTGATCGACAGGCCGCGCAGCTCGGCGACCTCCTCGGGGCGGCGCAGGGCCTGCAGGCCCGCGACGGTCGCCTTGACGAGATTGATCGGGTTCTGCGAGCCCAGCGACTTGGACAGGATGTCGTGGATGCCGGCCAGCTCGAGCACCGCGCGCACGCCCCCGCCGGCGATGACGCCGGTGCCGGGCGAGGCGGGCTTGAGGAACACGCGGCCGGCGCCGTAGACGCCGGTCGACTGGTGCGTGATCGTCTGGCCGTGCTTGGGCACGCGGAAGAGGTTCTTCTTGGCCTGCTCGACGCCCTTCTGGATGGCCAGCGGGACCTCGTTGGCCTTGCCGTAGCCGACGCCCACCACGTCGCGCTCGTCACCCACCACCACGAGAGCGGTGAACGAGAAGCGCCGGCCGCCCTTGACGACCTTTGCGACGCGGTTGATCTCGACCACGCGCTCCTGAAGGTCAAGTCCCTGCTGGCTGACGGAACGATCGACGACGGGAGCGCTCATCGCGAGCACCTCCGATGCGAGTCTGCGTTGTGGATCGTCGAGCAATGGCGCGATGTCATACGGTGAGTCCTCCTTCGCGGACGCCTTCGGCGAAGGCTCGGACGCGGCCGTGATACTGGTATCCGCCGCGGTCGAAGACGGCCGTCCCGACGCCCGCCTCCTTGGCGCGCTGGGCCAGCAGCCTCCCGGCCTCGGAGGCCTGCTCCATGCGCGCGCTGTCCTTGAGCGGCGCCTCGGTCCAGGTGACCGCGGCCAGCGTGTGGCCGGCGACGTCGTCGATGAGCTGGGCGGATATGCCCCGGTTGGAGCGAAAGACGGATATGCGGGGCCGCTGCGCGGTGCCGGCGATCTTCGCGCGGACGCGGCGTCGGCGCTTGAGGCGCCTGGCCGGACGGGTCTTGACGGTCATGCGCGCTTGCCCACCTTCCGGGCGACGTGCTCGCCCTCGTAGCGGATGCCCTTGCCCTTGTAGGGCTCCGGCGGGCGCGCCTTGCGGATGTTCGCGGCGAGCTCGCCGACCTGCTGCTTGGAGTTGCCCTTGACGATCACGCGGGTCGGGATGGGCACCTCGAACTCGATGCCCTGCGGCGCCTTGATGGAGACGGGATGGGAGTAACCCAGCGCCAGCTCGAGGTCTGAGCCCTTGAGCGCGGCGCGGTAGCCGACGCCCTGGATCTCGAGGGTCTTCTGGAAGCCGCTGGTGACCCCCTCGACCATGTTGGCGACCAGCGAGCGCGTCAGGCCGTGCAGGGCCCGGTGCTCGCCGCGGTCCGTGGGACGGGTGACGGAGACGACTGAGTCCTCGACCGACACCGTGATGTCCCGGTGGATGCGCTCGGAGAGCTCACCCTTCGGGCCCTTGACGGTGACCGACTCGGGCTTGACGTCGATGGCGACGCCGCTCGGGACGTCGATGGGCTTGCGGCCGATTCGTGACATGGGGCTACCAGATCTCCGCCACGACCTCGCCACCGACGCCGGACTGGCGCGCCTGGTGACCGGTCATGACGCCGTGGGACGTCGACATGATGATGGTGCCCATGCCTCCCTGGACCTTCGGGAGGTTCTCGTGGCCGCGGTAGGTCCGCTGCCCGGGGCGCGACACGCGGCGCAGGCCCTGGATGGCCGAGCGGCGGTCGTCGGTGTACTTCAGCGTGACCTCGATGCGCTCACCCGGGTGGGTGGCGTCGGGGCTCAGGAGCTTGAAGGACTGGATGTAGCCCTGCTCCTTGAGGATCCGAGCGAGCTCGCGCTTGAGCTTCGACGACGGGATGATCACCGTCTCGTGGGCGGCGCGGATGCCGTTGCGGATGCGCGTCAGGAAGTCCGCGATGGGGTCGGTCATCGACATGCGGCTACCAGCTCGACTTCGTCATGCCGGGGATGTAGCCCTCGTGGGCCAGGGTGCGCAGGCAGATGCGGCAGATCCCGAACTTGCGGTAGACCGAGCGGGCGCGGCCGCATTTGCGACAGCGGGTGTACTCGCGGGTCGAGAACTTCTGCGGGCGCGCCTGCTTGACGCGCTGTGAGGTCTTGGCCATGGATCAGGCCTCCGTCTTGGAAATGAAGGGGTTGCCGTCCTTGGAGAACGGGAAGCCGAAGGCCTCGAGCAGCGCGTAGGCCTCGGGGTCGGTCTTGGCCGAGGTCGTGATGATGATGTCCAGCCCGCGGACCGCGTCGATCGCGTCGTAGTCGATCTCGGGGAACATCGTCTGCTCCTTGACGCCCATCGCGTAGTTGCCGCGGCCGTCGAACGAGGTGGGCTTGAGGCCCCGGAAGTCGCGGATGCGCGGGATCGCCACGGAGACCAGGCGGTCGACGAACTCGTAGGCGCGCTCGTGGCGCAGCGTCACCGCCGCGCCGACCGGCATCCCCTCGCGCACCTTGAACTGCGCGATGGACTTGCGGGCGATGCGGATGTTCGGCTTCTGCCCGGCGATCGCCGCGAGCTGCTCGGTCGCGTGGTCGAGGACCTTGGAGTCGGTCTTCGCGTCGCCGAGGCCCATGTTCAGCACGACCTTCTCGAGCTTCGGGGCCTGCATGGTCGAGGAGTAGCCGAACCGCTCCATGAGCTGCGGCTTGATCTCGTCGTTGTATCGGGTCTTCAGTCGGGCCATGTCTGGGTCTGTCGGTTCTAGTCGAGCTTCGAGTCGGAGCGCTTGGTGACCCGGATGCGGATGCCGTCCTCGCGGCTGATGCC
>JACCQW010000467.1 GCA_013813955.1 Solirubrobacterales bacterium | reverse complement strand
CTAGATCAGCTTCCTCTCGTCCAGCCACGCGATGATCTTCTCGACCGTCTCGGCGGTGTCCTCGTCCTCGATGATCGTGCCGCCCGCCTTCTCCGGGGGCGACTTGAAGGCGCCGCAGACGACCTGGGAGCCCTCCTCGCCGACCTGGCCGGCCTCGAGGCCGACGTCGGCGGTGGCGACGGCGTCCAGCGGCTTCTTCTTCGCGCCCATGATCGCCTTCAGCGACGGGTAGCGCGGCTCGTTGATCGCGTCGCCGACGGAGATCACGGCGGGCATCTCGATGTCGACGGTGTCGTAGCCGTACTCGGCCTGGCGCTCGCAGCGCAGCTTGCCCTCGCTGACGTCCATCTTGATGACCTGCGTCAGCGAGGGCATCTGCAGGTGGTCGGCCACGACCGCGCCGATCGTGTAGCACTCGCCGTCGTCGGACTGCTGGCCGAGCAGGACGAGGTCGGGGCTCTCGCGCTCGAGCACCTTGGCCAGCGCGAGGCCGGTGGCGGCCACGTCGGAGCCCGTCAGCGCGTCGTCGGAGAGGTGCACCGAGCGGTCGGCGCCGAGCGAGACGGCCTTGTGCAGGGCACGGACCGCCGTGTCGGGGCCCATCGTCACGGCGATGATCTCCTCGACCTCGACGACACCGCCCTCCTTGACCTGCATCGCCGCTTCGATGGCGTGCGTGTCGTAGGGGTTGAGGTTCCTCTCGCCGCTGCGGTCCATGCGCCCCGTCTGCGGGTTGATCCGCTTGTCGACGGCTGCGTCCGGGACCTCCTTGACGAGCACACAAATTTTCATGAAGCCTCCTGGGAGCAAACGGACGTTCGTGATCCTAACGGATTGACTGACCAGTCAATCGCGTGCTGGCGCGCCCGCGGTTCTAGCGGGCGGCGACGGCGCCCTGGATGAAGTCGATGATGGCCTGCGTCGGTGCTCCGGGCGTGAACACCTCGGCCACCCCGAGCCGCTTGAGCTCGGGAATGTCGTCGTTGGGGATCGTCCCGCCGACCGTCACCACGACGTCGTCGATTCCCTGATCGGACAGCAGCTCGACGATCTTCGGCACGAGCGTCATGTGCGCGCCCGACAGGATCGACAGCCCGATGGCGTCGGCGTCCTCCTGGATGACGGTCTCGACGATCTGCTCAGGGGTCTGGTGCAGCCCCGTGTAGATGACCTCCATCCCGGCGTCGCGCAGGGCGCGGGCGATGATCTTCGCGCCCCGATCGTGCCCGTCGAGCCCCGGCTTGGCCACGACGACGCGGATCTTCTTGGGAGAGGTCTGCGACATAGGCGCCCGAAGGCGCGCGGATCATATGCGCTGCACCGACGGGCCGGGCCTCCGGGGGCATGGCGCCCCGCGGAGGCCGGCACAGCGGACTACCGCACGCGCAGCCTCATCGACTGATCGTCTGCGCCGTGGATCTCGCAGATGATGCGGTAGAGGCCACTGCGTGTGACCCTCTTGGAGTACGACCCGCTGCTCTTGGTCGGCGAGCGGAACTTCACCGGGCCGCTGCGGACCACGACGTTGTGGGCCGAATCGCCCTGGAAGCGCCAGCGGACGGTGTCGTTGCGGTTGACCGTCACGGTCGGCACCCCGCCCGAGCGGACGAAGTAGTCGTCGCCGACCTTCACGGACTTCGTGGCGGCCAAGGCCGGGATGGCCAGCGCGCCGAGCGTCGCACCGGCAGCGACGAGGACGAGCAGCTTGCGCATGGGGTGGATCCTTTCCTCAGAAGACGGGGGTCTCCCCCTCGGTCGCGAGGACCCTAGCCGCGTCGAGTGAGGAAGGCATGAGATGACGATGAGGGGCTCCTCACAGCGTCATCGGCCGCGCCCGCGATCACCCGGCTCGTTCTCAGAGGATCAGAACACCGGCGTCTCGGTGTAGCGCCCGAACACGTCCTGCAGCGCCCGCACGATCTCTCCCTCGGTCGCGTGGCACCTGGCCGCGTCGAGCAGGGCGGGCATGAGGTTGCGGTGAGGATCGGCGGCGCTCTCGCGCAGCGCGACCAGTGTGCGCTCCACCGCCGCCCCGTCGCGGCGCGCGCGCACGGCCTGCACGCGGCCGATCTGCTTGGGCTCGAGCTCGGGATCGATGCGCAGGATCGCGATCTGCTCCTCGTCCTCGTGGATGTGATCGTTGACGCCGACGAGGATGCGCTGCCTGCTGTCGTACTCGCACTGAAGCCGGAAGGCCGCGTCGGCGATCTCGCGCTGCGGGTAGTTCTGCTTGACCGCCGCGACCATGCCGCCGAGCTCGTCGATGCGGCGGAAGTAGTCGTAGGCCTGGCGCTCCATCTCGTCGGTCAGCGACTCGACGAACCAGCTGCCGCCCAGCGGGTCGATCGTGTTCGTCACCCCGGTCTCGTGGGCGATGATCTGCTGGGTGCGCAGCGCGATGCGCACCGCGTCCTCGGAGGGCAGCGCGAGCGCCTCGTCGTAGGAGTTGGTGTGCAGCGACTGCGTGCCGCCCAGCACCCCGGCCAGCGCCTCGATCCCGGTGCGCACGATGTTGTTCAACGGCTGCTGGGCGGTCAGCGACACGCCCGCCGTCTGGGTGTGAAAGCGCATCAGCCACGACTTCGGGTCCTTGGCCCCATGCGTCTCGCGCAGCTCGCGCGCCCAGATGCGCCGGGCCGCGCGAAGCTTGGCGATCTCCTCGAAGAAGTCGATCTGCGCGTTGAAGAAGAAGCTCAGCCGCGGCGCGAAGTCGTCGACATCCAGGCCGCGGTCGATCGCCTGCTCCACGTAGGTCAGCCCGTCCTTCAGCGTGAAGGCGAGCTCCTGGGAGGCCGTCGAGCCCGCCTCGCGGATGTGGTAGCCGGAGATGGAGACCGGATGCCAGCGCGGCATATGGCCGGTGCACCACTCGATCATGTCGCCGCACAGGCGCATGCCGTCGTCGACGGGGAAGCACCACTCCTTCTGGGCGATGTACTCCTTGAGGATGTCGGCCTGGATGGTGCCGCTCAGGCGGTCGGCCGACACGCCCTTCTCCTCCGCGGCCACGACGTAGAAGGCGAGCATGATCGCCGCGGGCGCGTTGATGGTCATCGAGACGCTGACCTCGCCGAGGTCGATGCCGCCGAAGAGGGTCTCCATGTCGTCGAGCGTGTCCACGGCGACGCCCTCGCGGCCCACCTCTCCCAGGCTCACCACGTCGTCGGAGTCGTGGCCCATCAGGCTGGGCATGTCGAATGCCGCGCTGAGGCCGGTCTGGCCCTGGCCGAGCAGGTAGTGAAAACGCTCGTTGGTCTCCTCCGAGGTGCCGAAGCCGGCGAACTGGCGCATCGTCCACAGCCGCCCACGGTACATCGAGGGATACACGCCGCGGGTGAACGGATAGCCGCCGGGGACGCCGATGGCGCCGGCGCGATCGCCGCCCACCCGATCGCTCTCGGTGTACAGCGGCGCGATCGGGGTGCCGCTGAGCGTTGTGAAGGGAACGTCGCGCTCCGGGGTCAGGGCATACGCCTCACGCCACTGTGCCTCGGTGGTGGGGGCTGCGGGAGCCGTGGGGGAAGGCGTGGCCATGGGATCCTCGGAGGACGGGTGCCTGATGGCAGTAATGGTGGCAGGCTAGACCCGGCGCCGCGGGGGGAGGGCCGGGGCGCCGTTGCGGCGCAGGACCGAGCGCCCGACGCCGCAATCGGGCTCCCCGGCCAGTACCCCTACACGCGCGG
>JACCQW010000457.1 GCA_013813955.1 Solirubrobacterales bacterium | reverse complement strand
AGGAGGACGCCATCGCCGAGGAGATGAACCGCTCGGGCGCGGACGTCATCTGGGTCGGCGTCGGTGCCCCCAAGCAGGAGAAGTGGATGGCCGCGCTGCGCGACCGCCTCGACGCGCCGGTGCTGGTGGGCGTCGGCGCCGCCTTCGACTTCCACGCCGGCCTTGTCCCCCAGGCGCCCGTGTGGATGCAGTCGGCGGGCCTGGAGTGGGCGTACCGCCTCGCACGCGAGCCACGCCGCCTCTGGCGGCGCTACGCGCGCTACAACCCTCGCTTCGTGACCGCCTTCGCCGGCCAGTACCTCCGGCACCGGTCCGGGGCGCTGCCCGCCGAACGGTAGATTTCTCAGGACATGGCGCCCGACGTCTCCGTGATCGGTCTGGGTCGCATCGGCCTGCCGCTGGCCCTCTCCTTCGCCGATCGCGGCCTGCGGGTGCTGGGCGTCGACAAGGACCCAGAGCGGCTCGCGGCGGTCCGCGACGGGCAGATGCCCTTCTATGAACCGGGCGCGCAGGACGCGCTGGCCCGCGTGCGCGCGGCGGACACGATCGCCGTCACCGACCGCGTGGCCCACGCGGCCCAGGCCGACTGCATCGTCATCACCCTCGGCACGCCGTCGTTCTCCCACGTGGAGATCGACATCCGCGACATCCGCTCGGCGCTGGACGACCTGCTGCCCCACCTGCGCCCAGGCCACACGATCGCGCTGCGCTCCACGATCGCGCCGGGCACGACCGAGTTCGTCGCGGGCTACCTCGCCAAGCACCGCGGATTCGTGATCGGCGAGGACGTGTTCGTCGCCCACGCGCCGGAGCGCATCGCCGCCGGGCGCTTCTTCGAGGAGATCGGGACGCTGCCGTGCATCGTGGGCGGCGTCGGCGAAGCGTCCGGCGAGCGCGTCGGCGCGCTGTTCGACGTCTTCGGCGCCCCGATCGTGCAGACCACGCCGGTGCAGGCCGAGCTCGCGAAGATCTGGACGAACATCCTGCGCTACGCGACGTTCGCCCTTCCCAACCTGCTGATGATGGACTGCGAGCAGCACGGCGCGAACGTCTTTTCGGTCATCGACCTGATCAACCGCGACTACCCCCGCGGCGGTATCGCGATGCCGGGCCTGACCGCCGGGACCTGCCTGCGCAAGGACTTCGCCTTCAGCGAGGAGCGCTCGGCGGCGCCGGGCATGCTGCTCGCCGTCTCGCGCGTCAACGAGTCGGTGCCGCTGTTCCTCGTCGAGGGCCTCAAGCGCCGGATGGGCTCGCTCAACGGCCGCAAGGTCGCCGTCCTCGGCCTCGCCTTCAAGGGCAACACCGACGACGAGCGCGACTCGCTGGCGCACAAGCTCATCCGGCTGCTCGAGCGCGAGCTCGCCGACGTGACCGTCCACGACCCGCGCGTGGCGACGCCCACCCCGCCGCTGGAGGAGACGGTGGCCGGCGCTGACGCGGTCGTCGTCGCCGCCAACCACTCCGAGTTCTGCACGGACGCGACGCTGCGCCGCATCGGCGCGCTCGCCGGTGGCGATGCGCTGATCGTCGACCCCTGGAACTGCTTCGGCGCGGCGCAGGTCTTCGCCTACGTGTCCGAGCACAGCGCGCTGGCGAACGGGCGGGCCTTCATCGCATGAAGCGCGTGCTGGTGACGGGCGGCGCCGGGACGATCGGCGGCGCGGTCGTGCGCAGGCTGCTGCGCGACCCCGGTTACGAGGTGCGCGTCTCCGATCAGCGCCCGGCTCCGCAGTGGATGCGCGAGGGTTGCGAGGTGCACACGGGCGACCTGCGCGATCTCGCCCAGGCACGGGAGGCGGCCAGCGGCTGCACGCAGGTCGTCCACCTGGCCGCGATCGTCGGGGGCATCGCCAACTTCCACAAGCTGCCCCACACCCTGACGGCGGTCAACAGCGCGCTCTACGACGCGGTCATCCAGGCCGCGCTGGACCGCGAGGTCGAGCGCTTCGTCTACGTCTCGAGCTCGATGGTCTTCGAGCGCGCCACGCAGTACCCGACCACCGAGGAGCACGTCTGGGAGGTCGCCATGCCGCGCTCGGCCTATGGCTTCTCCAAGCTCGCCGGTGAGGTGTGGTGCCGCGCGGCGCACGACGAGCACGGGCTGCCGTTCACGATCTGCCGCCCGTTCAACGCCTACGGCCCGGGAGAGATGCCCGACGACGAGCCCGGGATCGCCCATGCGGTGCCCGACCTCATTCGCAAGGCGCTCTCGGGCCAGCAACCCCTGCAGATCTTCGGCTCGGGTGAGCAGACGCGCACGCTGACGCACGTCGACGACATCGCCGACGGGGTCGTGACCGCCATGGCGTCGCCGGCCGGCCTGCACGAGGACTTCAACATCTCGGCGTCCGACGAGCTGACCGTGGCCGAGATCGCGCGGATCGTCTGGGACGTGTGCGGCCGCGACCCCGGCGCGTTCGCGCTGGAGCACCTGCCGACGTTCGCCGTCGACGTGCAGCGTCGCTGGCCCAGCGTCGAGAAGGCCCGCCGGCTGCTGGGCTGGGAGGCGCAGATCGACGTGCGCTCGGGCATCGCCCAGACCGCGGGCTGGCTGCGCGAGCAGCTGGCCGCCGCGCGCTGACGGCGCTGCGGCCTCAGAGGATGTGGATCGGCGTGCCGATCGGCATGAGGCGCGCCAGGCGCCGGATCGCGCGGTTGGGCACCCGGACGCAGCCGTGCGACGGCCGGCCCGGGATCAGCTGCGGCTGGTTGGTGCCGTGGATGCCGACCACGCCACCGTTGGGCCAGTCCGACAGCACCGAGTAGGCGCTCGTGCCGAAGGCGTAGGGGCCGTAGATCGTGTCGCGCCTGCTGACGCGCAGCAGCTCGCGGACGTAGAAGGTGCCGCGGGGCGTCGGCGTGCCGCGCTTGCCGATCCCGATCCGTGACTGCCACACCTGGCGCCCGGCGTCGAACAGCGTCGCGGTCAGCGTCCTGCGGTTGATGCGCAGGTGATGACGCACGATGCGGAAGTTGCCCAGCGCCGCGCGCGGGACCCAGCCCCTGCGGCCGTTGGGGCGCTTGGGCAGGCGCACCTGGACCCACTGCCCGCCGGCGGAGTCGACCGCGGTCTTCAGGCCGACGTAGACCTCGGGGTAGCCGTCCTCGGTGCGGAAGCGCAGGCGGCCGACGCGCGTGGAGCGCACCATCGGCGCCCCGTGGACGGCCGCCGCAGTCCGGGGATACGCCCAGCGGGTCAGCAGCCGCTCGTCGGAGAGCATGGCGCCGCCCGCGAACGGCCTGCCCGGCTCGACCGGCCTCTGCTGGGCGTGCGCCGGTGCCGCGGCGCCGGCGGTGGCCAAGATCAGCCCCGCCAGGGCCGCGACACGATGACGCATGTTCATCGCCTGCTCAGCCGGTGAAGGCCGGGCGCTGCTGCGCGCGTGCGCAGCGGCGGACGGCCAGCTTCAGCGTCCGTGCACGCGCGTTGGTGGCGGAGCGGAACACGACCCGCGCGGTGACCCCGCCGGTCGCGGACCCACGGCGCAGCTGCATCCGTGCGCGGAAGGCGCCGCTGCGATCCCGCCGTGTCACGCGCGCCACGCGGCGCCCGTTGAGCAGGAAGTCCACCCGGGCGATGTTGCGCCCGGCGACCTCGGCCGTGAAGGCCCGGCTGACGCAGGCACGCGGGCCGCGCAGGCCGGCGC
>JACCQW010000408.1 GCA_013813955.1 Solirubrobacterales bacterium | reverse complement strand
CGGAGGCCTGCTCCATGCTCGGCTTCTCACGCAGCGGCGCCTCGGTCCAGCTGACGGCTGCGATCGTGTGGCCGCGACGTCGTCGACGAGCTGCGCCGAGATGCCGCGGTTGGAGCGAAAGACGGAGATGCGCGGACGCTGGGCGGTGCCGGTGATCTTCGCGCGAACGCGGCGACGGCGCTTAAGCCGGACCGCCTGCTTTGTCTTGACAGCCATTAGGCGCGCTTTCCGACCTTCCGGGCGACGTGCTCGCCCTCGTAGCGGATGCCCTTGCCCTTGTAGGGCTCCGGCGGGCGCTGCTTGCGGATGTTCGCGGCCAGCTCGCCGACCATCTGCTTGGAGTTGCCCTTCACGACGATGCGCGTGGGCTGGGGCACCTCGAACTCGATGCCCTCGGGGGCCTTGATGGAGACCGGGTGCGAGAAGCCGAGCGCCAGCTCGAGGTCGCGGCCCTTCAGCAGGGCGCGGTAGCCGACGCCCTGGATCTCCAGCGTCTTGGCGAAGCCGGCGGTGACCCCCTCGACCATGTTGGCCACCAGCGAGCGCGTCAGCCCGTGCAGGGCCCGGTGCTCGCCGCGGTCGGTGGGGCGCGAGACGAGGACCTCCTCGCCCTCGTGCGCGACGGTTATGTCGCGATGGACGCGCTCGGACAGCTCGCCGCGGGGGCCGTTGACCCGGACGAGCTCGGGCTCGATCGAGATGGTGACCCCGGTGGGGACGGAAATCGGCTTGCGACCGATGCGGCTCATGCCCCCACCCTCACCAGACGTGCGCGACGACCTCGCCGCCGACGCCCGCGCTGCGGGCCTCGTGGCCGGTCATCACGCCGCTCGAGGTGGACATGATCGCGGTGCCCATGCCGCCCTGGACCTTGGGCACCTTGCCGGCGCCCGCGTAGGTGCGCCGGCCGGGACGCGATACGCGCTTGAGCCCGGAGATGGCCGAGCGGCGGTCGCTCGTGTACTTCAGCCGGACGCGCAGGATGTCGCCGGGGTGCTCCTCGTTGGCCGCCTCGGTCTCGAAGCCGTCGATGTAGCCCTGCTCGGCCAGGATGCGCGCGCACTCGTTCTTGAGCCTGGACGACGGGATGTCGACCGTCTCGTGGGCGGCCTGGATCGCGTTTCGGATCCGGGTGAGGAAGTCGGCGATGGGGTCGGTGGATGCGCTCATTACCAGGAGGACTTCGTCATCCCCGGGACGTAGCCGTTGTGGGCCATCTCGCGCAGGCAGATCCGGCACAGGCCGAACTTCCTGTAGACGGAGCGGGCCCGACCGCAGCGGCGGCAACGGGTGTACTCCCGGGTCTGGAACTTCGCGGGGCGCGCCTGGCGCACCCGCTGGGACGTCTTGGCCATGTTAGCTGTCCTCGTCTTCGGTCTCGGTCTCGCCCTCGGCCGGAACGGCGGGACGCTCGTAGGCCTCGGGGTTCTCCTCCTTGAGCTGCTCCAGCGCGGCCTGCTCGGCCTCGGCCTTGGCGTGGGCCTCCTCCAGGCGCGCGGCCTCCTCGGCCGCCGCGCGGCGCTCGGCGTCCTTCGAGCCGGGACGGCCCTCCTTGGTGAAGGGCATCCCGAAGGCGTCCAGCAGGGCGAAGGCCTCCACGTCCCCGGCCGCCGACGTGGTGATCGTCACGTCCAGGCCGCGGACCTGGTCGACCGCGTCGTAGTCGATCTCGGGGAAGATGATCTGCTCGCGCACGCCCATCGTGTAGTTGCCGCGCCCGTCGAACGCGCTCGCCTTCAGCCCGCGGAAGTCGCGGATCCGGGGGATGGCGATCGACAGCAGCCGGTCGAGGAACTCGTAGGCGCGGTCGCCACGCAGCGTCACCGAGACGCCGACGGGCATGCCCTCGCGCAGCTTGAAGTTCGCGATCGACTTGCGCGCGCGGCGGATGTTCGGCTTCTGGCCGGCGATCGTGGCGAGCTGCTCGGCGGCGGCGTCGAGCATCTTGGAGTCCTGCTTGGCCTCGCCGACGCCCATGTTCAGCGTGATCTTCTCGATGTGCGGAGCCTGCATCACCGAGGAGTAGCCGAAGCGCTCCATGAGCGCTGGGCGGATCTCGTCGAGGTAGCGGGTCCTCAGCCGCGCGGTGGTGACGGTGGCGGGCATCAGACCTTCTCCCCCGAGCGCCGCGCGACGCGCAGGCGCCTGCCGTTCTCGACGATGATGCCGGTCCGCGTCGGCTTGTGGTCCTTGGGATCGAGCAGCGCGACGTTGGAGAGGTGGATGGGCCCCTCCTTCTCGATCACGCCGCCGGCCTCGTTGACGCCCGGGCGCGGGCGCTGATGGCGTTTGACGATGTTCAGGCCCTCGACGAAGACCTTGTTCTTCTTGGGATCGACGCGCAGGACCTTGCCGGTCTTGCCGCGGTCCTTGCCGCCGATGACCACGACCTCATCGTCGCGCCGGATGCGATGGGCCATGGCTAGAGCACCTCCGGGGCGAGCGAGACGATCCTCATGAAGTTGCGGTCGCGCAGCTCGCGGGCCACCGGCCCGAAGATGCGGGTGCCGCGCGGGGCGTTCTGCGCGTCGATGATCACCGCCGCGTTCTCGTCGAAGGCGATGTACGTGCCGTCGGCGCGGCCGAAGGACTTCTTCGTGCGCACGACGACCGCGGTGACGACCTCGCCCTTCTTGACGGTGCCCTGCGGGGTGGCCTGCTTGACCGTCGCGGTGATGACGTCGCCCACGAACGCGTAGCGCCGCCGGGAACCGCCCTTGACCCTGATGCACAGGATCTCGCGGGCGCCCGTGTTGTCGGCGACCTTCAGGCGTGTCTCGTTCTGGATCACTTCGCGCGCTCCAGGACCTCGACGAGCTTCCAGCGCTTGGTGGCCGAGAGCGGACGGCTCTCGACGACGCGGACGCGGTCGCCCTCGCGGGCGTCGTTGGTCTCGTCGTGGGCGTGCAGGGTCGAGGACGAGCGCACGATCTTCTCGTAGCGGCGGTGGCGCCGGGCCATGTCGATGCGCACGGTGATCGTCTTGTCGGGCTTGGCGGAGGCCACGGTGCCCGTGCGCTCCTGCGGGTTGCTCGCGGGGCGCTCGGCGGGCGGGGTGCCGGTGCTCGCCGAGCCGGTGCGCTTGGCCTTCTCCTGCTCGCGGCGGCGGCGGCGGGCGACGGCCTTCTTGGCGCGGCGCTCGCGGCGCTCGGCGTCGCGCTCCTCCGGGG
>JACCQW010000398.1 GCA_013813955.1 Solirubrobacterales bacterium | reverse complement strand
GCCTTGCGCCGGTGCGCGAAGGCGGCGTGCACGAGCGAGCGCAACCCCGGCTCGGCGGCCGGGCCGGTGCGCTGCAGGCCCACGAGCACCGAGTCCACGTTGGGCGCCGGGTGGAAGACGCTGCGCGAGACCGCGCGCAGCACGCGGACCTCGCAGGCGAGCTGGGCGAGCACGGACGGAACGCCGTACGCGGAGGCGCTCGGCCCGTCAGCCCGGGCCGCGAAGCGCTCGCCGACCTCCTTCTGGACCATGCCGACCCAGCGGGTGACACCGTCGAGCTCCTCGATCGTGCGCAGGATCGCCCCGGCCGCGATCCCGTAGGGCAGGTTGGCGATGACCTTCGTGGGAGCGGGGCGCAGCGCGCGCAGGTCCAATCGCATCGCGTCCGCGACGTGCAGCGTGACGTTGTCGAACGGGTCGGTCGCGTCGCGCAGCGCGGGCTGCAGCGCACGGTCGAGCTCGACGACGTGCACGTGCGCGGCCCGGGGCGCCAGATGCTCGGACAGGACGCCCAGCCCGCCGCCGATCTCCAGCACGACGTCGGCGCCGGCCAGCCGCGCCTCGCGCTCGATGACGCCCAGGATGTTCGAGTCGATCAGGAAGTTCTGGCCGAGGTCGCGCCGTGGGCGCACGCCGAACGCGCGCAGCCGGCGCAGGCTGGGCTGGGTGGGCGGTGGCCGGTCGCTCACCATCCGAATACCGCGGCGGAGTTGCGCTCGACCAGCGACTCCAGCTCGTCGTACCCGATCCCGCGCCGCTGCGCGACGAAGCGCGCGGTGTGCACGACGAAGGCGGGCTGGTTTCGCTCCTTGCGCACGGGTCGCGCGGTGAGGAAGGGCGCGTCGGTCTCCACCAGCAGCCGGTTCGCCGGGACGCGCCCGGCCGCCGCGGCGAGCTCCTGGGCGCTGGGGTAGGTGACGTTGCCGGCGAACGAGATCCACCAGCCCTGCTCGAGGCACTCCTCCAGGCGGTCGGGCATCGAGAAGCAGTGCAGGATCACGGTGACGCCGCGCGCCTGCTCACGCAGGACGGCGATCGTGTCGTCCTCGGCGGCGCGCGTGTGGATCACCAACGGCTTGCCCGTCGTGCGCGCGAGCCCGATCTGGGCCTCGAAGGCGTGCAGCTGGTCCTCGCGCGGGGCGCCGTCGCGGTAGAAGTCCAGGCCGGTCTCGCCGATTGCCGCGCAGCGGGGATGCTGCGCGAGCGCCTCGAGCTCCGTGAGCGCCGCGTCGTCGAAGCCAGTGGCCTGGTTGGGATGGCGCCCGACGGCGGCGAGGACCTGCTCGAAGCGCTCCGCGGCGCCCAGGGCCAGGCGGCAGCTCGCTGCGTCGGTGCCGACGGTGAGCATCCGCGTGACGCCCGCGCCCGCCGCCGCCTCTACGAGCTCGGCGTCGCCGGGATCGCACATGTGCAGGTGGGTGTGGCTGTCGATCACGGCCAACTAGCCATGCGGCTTGGGGAACAGCGGGTCGAGCCTGGCAACCGCGCCCAGCCGGCCGGGCTGCACGCGCGCGCGGTCCAGCGCGATCTCCGGCGCGCCCAGCGCGCCGAGCAGCTTCTCGGTGCTCTCCGGAAGCCAGGGATGCAGCACGACCGCGACGACCCGCAGGCCCTCGGCCAGCGACGACAGCACGCTGTCCAGCTCGCCGGCGCGCGCCTCGTCCTTGGCCAGCGTCCACGGCGCCTGCTCCTCGACGAAGCGGTTCAGACGGCGCACGCGCTGCCATGCCGCATCCAGGGCCGCGCTGAGGTCGGCGCGGTCCAGCAGCGCACAGATCTCGCCGGCCATGGCGTCCAGCTCGGCCGCGAGCTCGGCATCGGGGGCGGCGTCGGGAACGGTGCCGCCGCGGTAGCGGTGGACCATCGCGATGATGCGGCTGGCCAGGTTGCCGAAGTCGTTGGCCAGCTCGCTCTCGTAGCGGGCGGCGAAGCCGGCGGCGGAGACCGAGCCGTCGTGGCCGAAGGAGACCTCGCGCATGCAGTAGTAGCGCAGGGCGTCGGTGCCGAACTCGTCGATGGCCGCGAACGGGTCGAGGACGTTGCCCAGCGACTTGCTCATCTTGTGCTCCTCGCCGGCGTCGTCGCGCATGAGCAGGAAGCCGTGGACGAAGATGTGCTCGGGCAGCGGAAGCTTCGCCGCCATCAGCATCGCCGGCCAGAACACCGTGTGGAACTTGAGGATGTCCTTGCCGATGAGATGAAACTGCGCGGGCCAGAAGCGCTGCGTGAGGTCCTCGCCCGGCCGCGCGTAGGACAGGGCGCTGTAGTAGTTCAGCAGCGCGTCGAACCAGACGTAGAAGACGTGTCCCGGGTCCCAGGGCACCGTGACACCCCAGCTGAGCGTCGCGCGGCTCAGCGAGACGTCCTGCAGCCCGCCGGCGACGAACGAGCGCGCCTCGTTGTAGTGGTGGCGCGGCATGACGAAGTCCGGCTGCTCGTCATAGAGGCGAAGCAGGTCGTCCTGGAAGGCCGACAGGCGGAAGAAGTAGTTGTCCTCCTTCTCGCGGGTGAGCGCGATGCGATGGATCGGGCACGTGTGGTTCTCGCCGGCCTCCGCATCGGTCTTGAAGTCCGCGCAGCGGGGGCAGTACCAGCCCTCGTAGGTGCCCTCGTAGACGTGCCCGTTGTCGCGGATCGTGGTGAGGATCTCCTGCACCTTGGCCCCGTGCTCGGCATCGGTGGTGCGGATGAAGAAGTCGTTGGACGCGTTCAGCCTGGGCATCAGGTCGCGGAAGCGCGGCGCGTTGCGATCGGCGAGCACCTGCGGGCTGACGCCCTCCTTCTCTGCCGCCAGCGCCACCGGCTCACCGTGCTCGTCGGTTCCGGTCAGAAAGAAGACGTCCTCGCCGCGCTGGCGCATGTGGCGCGCCATCACGTCGGCCGCGATCGTCGAGTACGCGTGCCCCAGGTGCGGCGCTGCGTTGACGTAGTAGATCGGCGTCGTGACGTAGAAGGCCATCGGCCGCGCAGGCTATCCGGCCGGTGTTCCAGCCCCCTGCGCCCAGCGGACGTCTCGCGCGTGCGCCGTGCGGCGATGGCGGCGGCGGCGGGCGACCAGGCCGCCGGCCGGCAGGCTCGCGGCGAGGCAGGCCAGGCC
>JACCQW010000362.1 GCA_013813955.1 Solirubrobacterales bacterium | reverse complement strand
CGCCGCCTATCAGTGGGCCGGCCGCGGCGACGGCAAGGCCGCCGACGCCGCCGCGACGGAGGCGATGCGGTCGGTGCTCGGGCAGGCCCCCGGATGCGGGACGGTCGTGATCGGCGAGGGCGAGAAGGACGGCGCCCCGATGCTCTTCAACGGCGAGCGCCTGGGCGACGGTGACGGGCCGCAGTTCGACATCGCCGTCGACCCCGTGGAGTGCACCGACCTGTGCGCCGCGGGCCTGCCCGGCGCGCTCACGACGATCGCCTTCGCCCAAGGCGGCACGCTCTGGTCGCCCGGACCGGCCCACTACATGGACAAGCTCGTGGCCGGTGCGCCCGCTCGCGCGGCGGTGGACCTCACCGACGATCCGCAGAGCATCGTGCAGCGCGTGGCCGAGACGCTGGACAAGCCGGTCAGCGAGGTGGGCGTGATCGTGCTCGACAAGCCGCGCCACGCCGAGCTCGTGCAAGTGCTGCGTGAGATCGGCGCGACCGTGCGCACGCCGAGCGCGGGCGATGTGGCCGGTGCGCTGCTTGCGCTGATGCCCGGCACTGGCGTCGATCTGCTGATGGGCGTGGGCGGGACCCCGGAGGGGGTCATGACCGCGTGCGCCGTGCAGTCGCTGGAGGGCGCCATGCAGGGGCGCCTGGCGCCCCAGGGCGACGCCGAGGCCGAGGCGATCCGCGAGTCCGGGCTCAGCACCACCGAGATCCTCGGCGACCGCGACCTGGCCCGCGGCCCCGCTCTGTTCGCCGCCTGCGGCGTCACCGGCGGCGACCTGCTGCGCGCCCCCTGGCGGGAGGGCCCGCTCGTCTACACGGAGTCCCTGCTCGTCTGCGGCGGGGCCGTACGCTGGGTCGTCGAGGCCACCAGGGCGGACCTGCCGACGGCGTGAGCATCGACGTGGCGTTCACCCGGGCGGAGGTCAGGCCCGCTGAGACGGCGGTCGTGATCGACGTGCTGCGCGCCTCGACGACGATCACGCACGCACTGTCCTGCGGCTACCGCCGTGTGCTCGTCGTGGACGACGTGGACGCCGCGGCGGCGCTGAGCGCGCCGGGCCGGGTGCTCGCCGGCGAGCGCTCATGCGAGCGCCCGCCGGGCTTCGACCTGGGCAACTCGCCGCAGGGCACCGATCCGCCCCTGGGGGAGGAGCTCGTGTTGGCCACCACGAACGGGGCCCCCGCGATCGTCGCGGCGGCGCACGAAGCCGACGACGTGCTCGTCGGGTGCCTGCTCAACCTCGAGGCGGTGTGTGCCGCGATCGGCGAGCGCGACGTGCTGCTGCTCTGCGCGGGGACCGACGGCCGCGCGGGGATCGACGACGTCTACGTGGCGGGCCGCATCAGCGCGAGCCTGGCCGGCCCGCGCTCCGATGCGGCGCTGATCGCCGAGCGCGTCGCCGGCGCGCACCCCGAGGCGCTTCCCGCGATCGGCGCGGGCACGGCCGCCAGCAATCTGCGCGAGGTAGGCCTGCAGGAGGACATCGCCTTCTGCGCGCAGGAGTCGATCACGAGCCTCGTGCCGCGCCTGACCGCGAGCTCGGCGGGCATCGCGATCCTACGTGCGGAGAGCCCATGTATAGAGGATGAGCTATGGGTTTCGAGGAACACTGTGCTGGATACCATTAGATAAGCAGGAGTAGTGTTGTCGCGACGGCATTCAGAGAGGACGGGAGAGTTAGCGTGGCCGAATCGAGTACAGACGGAAAGCCGAAGAAGGATCGCTGGGCGTCAGGCGTCACGCCGTACGCCGAGATGGGGTACTGGGACCCCGACTACGACGTCAAGGACACCGATATCCTGTGCGCCTTTCGCATCACGCCGCAGGAGGGCGTCGACGCGATCGAGGCCGCCGCGGCGGTCGCGGGCGAGTCCTCGACCGCCACGTGGACGGTGGTGTGGACCGACCGCCTGACCCCGCACGAGCACTACCAGGCCAAGGCGTACAAGGTCGATGAGGTCCCGGGCACGCCCGGGCAGTACATCGCGCTGATCGCCTACGACATCGACCTCTTCGAAGAGGGCTCGATCGCCAACCTCACGTCGTCGATCATCGGCAACGTCTTCGGGTTCAAGGCGCTGAAGGCGCTGCGCCTGGAGGACATGCGGATCCCCACGGCGTACGTCAAGACCTTCCCTGGTCCGCCCCACGGCATCGTCATGGAGCGCGAGTACCTCGACAAGTTCGGCCGGCCCCTGATCGGCGCGACCACAAAGCCCAAGCTCGGCCTGTCGGCCAAGAACTACGGCCGCGTGGTCTACGAGGCGCTGCGCGGCGGCCTGGACTTCACCAAGGACGACGAGAACATCAACTCGCAGCCGTTCATGCGCTGGCGCGATCGCTACCTGCACTCCATGGAGGCCGTCAACCGGGCGTCCGCGATGACGGGTGAGGTCAAGGGCCACTACATGAACGTCACCGGCGCGACGATGGAGGACATGTACGAGCGCGCCGAGTTCGCCAAGGAGATCGGGTCGATCATCATCATGATGGACCTCACCGTCGGCTACACGGCGATGTCGTCGATGTCGAAGTGGTGCCGGGCGAACGGGATGATCCTGCACCTCCACCGCGCCGGCCACGGCACGTACACGCGCCAGAAGTTCCACGGCGTCTCCTTCCGCGTCATCGCCAAGTGGTGCCGGTTGCTGGGCGTCGACCACATCCACGCCGGCACGGTGGTGGGCAAGCTGGAGGGTGACCCCGCCATGATCCGCGGCTACTACGACGTCTGCCGCCAGCGCTACAACAAGGCCAACCCGGAGACCGGCCTGTACTTCGACCAGGACTGGGCGTCGCTGCCCGGCGTCATGCCCGTCGCCTCGGGCGGCATCCACGCCGGCCAGATGTACCAGCTGCTGCACTACCTGGGCGAGGACGTTGTCCTGCAGTTCGGCGGCGGCACGATCGGCCACCCGATGGGCATCGCCGCCGGCGCCACCGCCAACCGGGTCGCCGTCGAGGCGATGATCCAGGCCCGCAACGAGGGCGTGGACTACTTCAGCGAGGGCCCCGACATCCTGACCAAGGCGGCCAAGGGCTGCCCCGAGCTGAACGCCGCGCTCGAGGTCTGGAAGGACATCACGTTCGAATTCACGTCCACCGACACGGCCGACGTCGTCGAGACGCCGACCTCGAGCTAGGAGACCGGCTATGCGCGTCACCCAAGGAACGTTCTCCTACCTGCCCGACCTGACCGACGAGCAGGTCGAAGCCCAGATCCTCTACTCGCTGCAGAACGGCTGGGCGATCATGGTCGAGCACACCGACGACCCCCACCCGCGCAACTCGCTGTGGGAGATGTGGTCCCCGCCGCTGTTCGACCTGGGCGAGGACGAGGTCGACGTCGTGATGCGCGAGGTGCGCGCCGCACGCGAGGCGTTCCCGCAGCAGTACATCAAGCTCGTCGCCTACGACCGTTCGCTCGGGCGCCAGACGACGGCGCTGTCGTTCATCGTCAACCGTCCCGACGTCGAGCCGGGCTTCCGCGTGGAGCGCCAGGAGAATGCCGACCGCCAGATCCGCTACACGTTGCACGCCTACGCGACCGACGCGCCGGTCGGCCAACGCTACGGCGTCAACGGCTCGTCGACCTCGAACGGTGGGAAGAGGAAGAGCGACGGCACCGGGTCTGCTGAATGAGCGCGGCGGTCGACGAGCAGGAAGAGCAGGAGCAGGCGGCGTCGGCGGAGACCGCCGACGCCGCGGCGGACGCGATCGACTCGGTCCTCGCGCAGCTCGACGAGGAGCTCGTCGCGCTGGAGCCCGTGAAGACGCGCATCCGCGAGATTGCCGCGCTGCTCGTCATCGACCGCCTGCGCCGTGAGGCCGACCTCACGTCGTCGCGGCCGTCGCTGCACATGAGCTTCACCGGCAACCCGGGCACCGGCAAGACCACGGTCGCGCTGAAGATGGCGGAGATCCTGCACCGCCTGGGCTACATCGACAAGCCCAAGGTCGTGTCGGTCACCCGCGACGACCTCGTCGGCCAGTACGTCGGGCACACTGCGCCGAAGACGCGCGAGGTGCTCAAGCGCGCCACCGGCGGCGTGCTGTTCATCGACGAGGCCTACTACCTCTACCGCCCCGAGAACGAGCGCGACTACGGGCAGGAGGCGATCGAGATCCTGCTGCAGGTCATGGAGTCCGAGCGCGAGAACCTCGTCGTCGTCCTCGCCGGCTACCGCGACCGCATGGAGATCTTCTTCCGCTCCAACCCGGGCATGGGGTCGCGCGTCGCCCACCACATCCACTTCCCCGACTTCGACGTCGACGAGCTGATGGCCATCGGCGCCGTCATGCTCGAGCAGCAGACCTACAAGCTCACCGATGACGCGGAGGCGGCGTTCCGCGAGTACGTCGAGCGCCGCGTCCAGCGGCCGCGCTTCGCGCACGGGCGCAGCATCCGCAACGCGATCGATCGCGCGCGGATGCGCCAGGCCAGCCGGCTCTACGAGCGCCGCGACGAGCTGGACCGCGACGAGCTCATGACCATCGAGGCCGACGACATCCGTGCCAGCTCCGTCTTCAGCGATGATGACGACGACGGCGACCTCGGCAGCGACGACAAGGCGGTCGCCCCTGGAAACGAGAGCTGATGCAGGAGGACAAGAGCGTGCCCCGTCCAATCATCCTCGGCGTCGTAGGAGACTCCGCGGCCGGCAAGACCACGCTCACCCGCGGCCTGGTGCGCCTGCTCGGCGAGGAGCACGTCACCCACGTGGCCGCCGACGACTATCACCGCTACGACCGCAAGCAGCGCGCCGAGCGCCAGATCACCCCGTTGCACCCCGACTGCAACTACATGGACATCATGGAGCAGGACTTCGCCCACCTAAGGGAGGGCCGGGCGGTCCTCAAGCCCGTCTATCAGCACAAGGACGGCACGTTCGGGGCCCCGGTCTATGTCCAGCCCAAGCAGTTCACGGTGATCGAGGGCCTGCTCGGCTACCACACCGAGGCCCTGTGCGACTGCTTCGACGTGCGCGTGTTCCTGGCTCCGCCGGAGGACCTGCGCCGCCAGTGGAAGGTCCAGCGCGACTGCTCGCGGCGCGGCTACAGCACCGATCAGGTGCTCGAGGAGCTCGACCGCCGCGAGCCCGACTCCGAGGCGTTCATCCGCCCGCAGCAGCGCCGCGCCGACCTCGTGGTCTCCTTCCAGCCGGGCGATCGCTCCGACCAGGCGCACCTCGACGCGAAGATCGGGCTGCGCGAGGGGCTGACCCACCCGGACCTCTCGCCGTTCGTCGACGACAACGGCGGCCTGAGCCTCACCGAGCGCAAGCACGAGCGCTCGCTGTGGATCCCCGGCGACATCGATCCCGCGCGGGGGGCCGAGATCGAAGAGGCGATCTGGGATCGGATGCACTTCGCCAGCCACCTGCGCTCCGAGCGCCTCGGCGAGTTCACCGTCGGAACGGAGCTGCACCGCTCGGAGTCGCTGGCCCTCGCCCAGGTCCTGATCCTCTACCACCTCGCGACGGCGCGGGCCGCCGTGGCGCTGGGCGGGGAGGGCTCGCGCACCGAGCACCGGCGCGTGCCGGCGGCGGCCGCAGAGCAGCTGTCCTCCTGAACGCGCGCACGGTACGATCATGGGCGATTCGTAGCGATCGACACGAGCGGCCGAGGGGGCACATGCAGGTCCGCGACGGGATGAACGAGGTCGTCGTGACCGTGGGGCCGGACCACAGCTTGCGCGAGGCCGCCCGGCGCATGACGCGCGCCAACGTGGGTGCGGCGGTGGTGATCGATCCCGACGAGCCGGGACCGGGCATCCTGACCGAGCGCGACCTGCTGCACGCCTGCGGGAAGGACGAGGACCTCGACGTCGAGCGTGTCCGCGACCACCTCACGCAGCGGCTGGTCTACGCGTCGGCCGAGTGGCCGCTGGAGCGCGCGGCCGGGGAGATGGTGCAGGGCGCCTTTCGCCACGTGGTCGTACTCGACGGACCCGAGGTCGTGGGGATCCTCTCCATGCGCGACATCGTCCGCTGCTGGACGTCCGTGGGGGCGAGCTGCGAGCTATCGCTCGGCGGCGACGGACCCGGCGGGGGCTGAGGCGGCGTAGGCCATGAACTGATCGACGGCCTGCGAGCGGGGGCCGACGGTGGAGCACAGCGCGTACCAGCGCCGGGGGGCGGGTGGCCGCTGCACGCGCAGCTCGGCCAGCAGCCCCGCCTCCAGCTCGAGCGCGACCGCGTCGCGCGAGATGAACGCGAGCCCGAACCCGGCGCGCGCCGCCTGCTTGATCGCGCCATTGGAGCCGAGGACGAGCGTCTGGGGGGTGAGCGCCTCGGCGCGCAGGAAGTCTTCGTTGAGCGCGCGGGTGCCCGAACCGGCCTCGCGCAGCAGCCACATGCGTTCGGCGAGCGCCTCGGCGAAGACGGGCTCGTCCCCGACGAGCGGATCGTCCGGTGCGCAGATGAGCACGAAGTCGTTGAGCGCCACCGCCACCGCCTCCACCCGCGGATCCGACGGCGGCCGGCCGCCGAGCGCGACGTCGGCGCGGTGGTCGAGCACGAGCTCGATGACGGTGGCCCGGTTGCCCACGGCGAGCGTCAGCCCGATGTCGGGCCGGCTGGTGCTGAAGGCGCGCATGAGCGGCGGGACGAAGGACTCCGCCGCAGTGGTGACCGCGGCGAGGCGCAGGCGTTGCACCGCCAGACCGGCGGCCTCGTGCGCCGCGCGGCGACCGGTGTCGAGCAGGCCGATGACGTCAGACGCGAATGGCGCGAAGGCGGTCCCCGCCTCGGTGGGGCGCACGCCGCGTCCCTCGCGCTGGGTCAGCGGCGTGCCGAGTTCGCGCGAGAGCGCCGCGACGGCGGCCGACACCGACGGCTGGGTGACCACCAGCTCGTCGGCCGCGGCGGTGATCGAGCCGGTGCGCATCACCGCAAGGAAGCTGCGCAGCTGGGTGAGAGTGATAGACATAACGCACTGGATCATGCCTGATGCAGAGGATGCCGTCTACATGCGAAATACCGGCCGTGCGCCCGGGCCCAGCGGGGCGTTGGCGCAGACCGACAGCGCGAGGCCGACGATGTCGCGCGTCGCACCGGGCTCGATCACCCCGTCGTCCCACAGCCGCGCGGTGGAGTGGTACGGGTGGCCCTCGGTCTCGTACTTGGAGCGGATCTGGGCCTCCAGCGCCTCGAGCTGCGCGGGGTCGCGGTCGGAGGCCACGGTGCCCAGCACCGTCGCGGCCTGCTCGCCGCCCATGACCGAGATGCGCGCGTTGGGCCACATCCACAAGAAGCGCGGCGAGTACGCGCGACCGCACATGCCGTAGTTGCCGGCGCCGTAGGAGCCGCCGACGATGACCGTCAGCTTGGGGACGCGCGCGCAGGAGACCGCGGCGACCATCTTCGCTCCGTCCTTGGCGATGCCGCCCGCCTCCGCGTCGCGGCCGACCATGAAGCCGGTCACGTTCTGCAAGAACAGCAACGGCGTGGAGCGCTGGTCGCACAGCTCGATGAAGTGCGCGGCGTTCAGCGCGCTCTCGGAGAACAGCACGCCGTTGTTGGCCACGATCCCGACCGGATGGCCGTGGATGCGCGCGAAGCCGCAGACCACCGTGGTCGCGTAGAGCTCCTTGAACTCGTGGAAGCGCGACCCGTCGACGATGCGAGCGATGATCTCGCGGGCGTCGTAGGGCGCGCGGGGGTCGGCGGGGACCGCGCCCGTCAGGTGCGCGGGGTCCACCGCGGGCGCCTCGGTGGCCACGCGCTCCCATGGCGCGGGCGCGCGCGGGCCGATCGTGGCGAGGATCGACCGCACGATCTGCAGCGCCTCGAGGTCGTCGTTGGCCAGGTGGTCGGCGACACCGGACAGGCGGCTGTGCAGATCGCCGCCGCCGAGCTCCTCGGCGGTGACCTCCTCGCCGGTGGCCGCCTTCACCAGCGGCGGGCCGCCGAGGAAGATCGTCCCCTGCTCGCGCACGATGATCGACTCGTCGCTCATCGCCGGCACGTAGGCGCCGCCCGCCGTGCACGAGCCCATGACCGCGGCGACCTGCGCGATGCCCGCCGCCGACATCCTGGCCTGGTTGAAGAAGATCCGGCCGAAGTGCTCCCGGTCGGGGAAGATCTCGTCCTGCAGCGGCAGGTACGCGCCGCCGGAGTCGACGAGGTAGACGCACGGCAGGCGGTTCTCCAGCGCGATCTCCTGCGCCCGCAGGTGCTTCTTGACGGTCATGGGGAAGTACGTGCCGCCCTTGACGGTCGCATCGTTGGCCACGATGACGACCTCGCGGCCCGACACCCGGCCGACGCCGGTGATGATCCCGGCGCTCGGCGCGGCGCCGCCGTACAGGTCGTGGGCGGCCAGCGGCGACAGCTCGAGGTACGGCGAGCCGCGGTCGAGCAGGCGCTCGACGCGCTCGCGCGGCAGCAGCTTGCCGCGCGATGCATGACGCTCGGCGGCCCTGGGGCCTCCGCCGGCGCGCGCGCGCCGCAGCTGCGCGCGCAGGTCGTCGGCCAGCTCGGCGTGGGCCGACGCGTTGGCGGCGAACGCTTCGCTGCCCGGGCGGGCCTTGGAGTCCAGCACGACGCTCATAGGACGACCTCCTTCGGTCCGACGGCGATCAGCACCTGGCCGAGCTTGACCTGGTCGCCCGCCGCGACCGCGACCTCTGCGGCGACGCCGTCGGCGGGGGCGACGACCTGCACCTCCATCTTCATCGACTCGAGCACGACGAGCACGTCGCCCGTGGCCACCGCGTCGCCCGCCGCGACGTTGACGGCGAGGACGCTGCCGGGCATCGGGGCCTGCAGCGCGGCGCCCGCGGCGCCGACGTCGCCGCGCAGCACGACGACCTCCTCTGCAAAAGCCCACGCGCGTCCGTTCAGGCCGACCCGCGTG
>JACCQW010000044.1 GCA_013813955.1 Solirubrobacterales bacterium | reverse complement strand
CGTGAGGCCCTCGAAGCCGTGGGGCTGCGGGAGTAGGCGATGTCGCAGGAGAACGTGGAGATCGTGCGCCGGATCTACGACGCTGCAGCTCGCCGTGACTCCGCGGCGATCTTCTCGCTCTACGACCCTGAAGTCGAGCTGGATAACTCCCGTCTCCAAGAGGTGGGCCTGTCTCCTATCGGGGTGGAGACCAATTACCGGGGGCACGATGGCCTCCGCCGCTTCTTCCGCGAGTGGCACGAAGCGTGGGAGGACATCGATTACAACTTCGACGAGTTGATTGACGCCGGGGGCGACTACGTGATCTCCCTCGTGACCAGGCGCGGACGTGGACGAGCAAGTGGAGCCGAAGTCGAACTGCCGCTTGCTCTTCTCTGGACACTCCACGACAAGAGGGTGGCTCGGGTGGAGTGGTTTCCATCACGCGCCGAAGCTCTCGAAGCCGTGGGGCTGGCGGAGTAGGTCCCCAGCCGTTCTTTGAGTCCATCGTTCGGTATGCGCCCCCAAGGCATTTCTTACGGACGCGGCGCGGTGCCGCATCCACGCGGATGCGCCACTCTCGCGGGTCGGCGCGTTGTACTCTTGCGAAATGCGGCCTCTTCGGTACTCCATCAACGTCACGTTGGACGGGTGCTGCGATCATCGTGCAATCCCCGCGGACGAAGACTTGCATCGTCACGCGGCCGAAAGCATCAACCAGGCCGATGCACTTCTCTTTGGCCGGGTGACTTACGACATGATGGAATCAGCGTGGCGGTTGCCGGCAGCGACGGGAGCGAGACCTGATTGGATGGAGCCCTTCGCCCGGACGATCAACGCGGCAAAGAAGTACGTCGTGTCGAGCACCCTGGAGCAGGTCGATTGGAACGCGGAGCTCGTGCGCGGGGATCTGGGCAACGCCGTTCGGCAACTCAAGCAGGAGTCGGGCAAGGGACTGTTCGTCGGAGGTGTGAAGCTCCCGATGGCGTTGACGGAGCTGGGATTGATCGATGAGTACGAGGTCGTGGTGCATCCCAGGCTCGCGGGCCACGGGCCGACGTTGTTCGCGGGGCTATCGAAGCATGTCGACTTGAAGCTCGTGAGCCAGCTGGAGTTCGGCTCGGGGGCAGTGGCGATGCGGTACGCGCCGAGAAGCTGATCGGTCGTCAGTTCGGCGGTCGTGGCGCGCTGAAAGCCGAACCGGGCTACCAGCACGAAGGACGACCAGCCGCGACATCCATTTCCATCGGCCCAGTCTCCCGGCGACCGGTGCGTTGCGCGAGAAGCGAACGTCTCCGCTGACGCTCGCATGGGACGACGTCCAAGCGCGCCGACTGGCGTGTTGTCCGCTTCCGCATCGCCCGGGCGGAGCGAGAGTCCGCGCGAGCGCGTAGCGGACACTTGCAGCTCGTCCGAGGCGGTCGTGTGGAGCGCCCCGCTCAGATCGTTCGTTCGGTAGTAGCAGCGATCGTGGGAGAGTCGCGCTGCGGTCAGTCGCGCACGGCGAAGAGCTGCCAGGCCTCGTCGATTCCCCTGAGCTTGTGTGAACCGCGGTCCTCGAGACGCAGGCCGGAGCCGGTCGTGAGTTCCCTGATGGTTCTGGACGCGAGGATCTCGCCGGGAGCGCATATCGAGAGGATGCGCGATGCGATGTGTACCGCGATGCCGGCGATGTCGTCGTCGGTGACATCGAGTTCGCCGGCGTGTACGGCGGCCCGGATCTGTAGCCCACTGGGTTGGATGCGGTCGCGGATCGCTCTCGCGCACTGGACTGCGCGAGCGGGCGAGTCGAAGGTCGCAAGGAAGCCATCGCCCGTGGTCTTGACCTCGTGGCCGCGGAAGATCTGCAGCTGCTGACGCACGATCCCGTGGTGCTCGTCGAGTTCGTGCCGCCAGCGCTCATCGCCCAGCGCGGCCGCCCGTTCGGTGGAGGCGACGATGTCCGTGAAGAGCACCGTCGCAAGCTTGCGCTGCGATTCACTCCGGGCGCCGCGCTCTCCGCGGCGTTCCACCAGCAACCACAGCGCCTGTTCGACCGCGGCGATGTTGCCGTCCGCGTCGCTGATCTCCACGTCGCAGACCATGATGCTCGTGCCGTGCACCCTCGTGGTGCCTCGCGCGAGGATCTCCCGGTCGTCTGTCGGGATCGGCCGTTCGAATGCGATCGCGCGGTTCAGCTCGCCTCCGCCCCGCTCCGGGGTGCCCCATGACAACGCGGCCATTCCAGACGCCCACGCCGCGAACGTGTTGAGGATCGCCGGATCCACCGTGTCGTCCTGCAGCGCAAACCACGGTGAAGCGGGAAGGGCGAGCGTGACGCCGCCTTCGACGACGTCCACAATGCGGCTGCCGAGAAGGCGTTCGCGATTCGCGGGCGGAAGCTCACCCGTGCTGAGCGCGCGGAAGACCTCCAGCGGATCGCGCTCGTCCCAGACCCGCGTTGCCAGCTCATCGCCGGGGGCCGGTCGTTCGGGCGGATCGGGACCGTCGTAGCGTGGCGACGCCGTCGGGATGACCGACGTCTCGGGCGGCGCCCGATCGCCTTCGACCGCCAGGGCGCCGATGGCATGCCCGACGACTCGTCCCCTGGCATCCTGCACGACCGCCGCGACACGCACGAACGTCCGGCCCGCATGGACGACGCTGCCGCGGGCCGTGAACGGCCCGTCGCCGATGCGCGCCATTCTCATTGCCTGCGTGTTCAGGGCGACCAACCGCGCGCGGCTGCCGGCGCCGACGACGGTCAGGCCGGCCAGCTCGC
>JACCQW010000287.1 GCA_013813955.1 Solirubrobacterales bacterium | reverse complement strand
CCCTGGACGCCCTCGAAGCGCGCCGGTCGCGAGGCCGCGAGCACGGCGCCCGCCACCTGGGCGACGCGTTCAGCCGGCCAGTCGCGCACGCAGCGCCTCCTGCGCGACGGTCACGTCGTCGAAGGGCAGCCGGCGCCCGCCGTCGAACTCCTGGCCCTGCTCGTGGCCCTTGCCGGCGAGGACGACGACGTCGCCGGCGGCGGCGAGCGCGACGGCGTGCGCGATCGCCTCACGGCGGTCGACGACGGCCTCTGTCGCGGTGCGGTCGCCCACCCCGGCGAGGACCTCGGCGACGATCGCCTGCGGGTCCTCCGAGCGCGGGTTGTCAGAGGTCACGATGGTCAGGTCGGCCAGCCGCGCGGAGATCTCCCCCATGAGCGGGCGCTTTCCGCGGTCGCGATCGCCGCCGCAGCCGAAGACGCACAGCAGCCGACCGCGGGTCAGCGGGCGCGCGGCGCGCAGCACGTTCTCCAGCGAGTCGGGCGTGTGCGCGTAGTCGACGAGGACGGCGAAGTCCTGGCCCTCGTCGACCGGCTCGAAGCGACCGGGAACGCGGCCGGCCTCCGGCAGCGCGGCGGCGATGGTCGCGTCGTCGACGCCCAGCGCGCGCACCGCCGCGACCGCGCCCAGCACGTTGAGCACGTTGAAGCGCCCGGGCAGGGGCGAGCGCAGGTGCAGCCCGCCGGCGGTGAACTCCGAGCCGGTGAACGCGCTGCGCACGCCGGTGGCGCGCAGGTCGGCGTCCGGCGCGTCGATGGCCACGGTGATGGCGTCCGGCAGCTCGCGCGCGAGCCGCGCGCCGTAGGGATCGTCGACGTTGATGACGGCCACCCGCGGGCCGGCCTCGAACAGGCGCCGCTTCGCCGCGAAGTAGTGCTCCATGGTCGGGTGGAAGTCCAGGTGGTCCTGTGTGAGGTTCGTGAAGATCGCCGCCGCCCAGTGGATCGCGTCGGCGCGGCCGAGCGCCAGAGCGTGGCTGGAGGCCTCCATGACGCAGTGCGTGTCGCCGGCGTCGCGCATCGCCGCGAACGTGCGCTGCAGGTCGACCGCCTCCGGCGTGGTTCGCGCGACCTCGCGGGCGGCCCCGCCCACGATCGAGGTCACCGTCCCGATCAATCCGGTCGGGTGCCCGGCGGCCTCCAGCAGCGCGCGGACGATGAACGCCGTCGTCGTCTTGCCGTTCGTGCCGGTGATGCCGACGGTGCTCAGGGCGCCCGTGGGATCGCCGTGCAGGCGGGCGGCGGCGGGCGCCATCGCGGCCCGGACGTCGTCGACGACGACCTCGGGCACGCCCAGGCCGAGGGGGTGGTCGACGACCAGAGCGGCGGCCCCGCGGGCGACCGCGTCGGGCGCGAACTCGTGACCGTCGCGGGTGAAGCCGCGGACGCAGAAGAACACCGTGCCGGGCTGCACCCGGCGGTTGTCGTAGGCGAGCGCGGTGACCTCGACCGGCGGAGCGTCGGAGGCGGCGTCGCCGAGCACCTCGCGCAGCGTCATGGCGGCGGCAGTCTAGTGCTCACGGGTGGGCCGGCCCCGAGCGGTGCGCGCCGGCCTCAGTCCGGCGCGATGCCCAGGTAGGGCAGCGCGAAGCGCGTGATCTCCTGGAAGGCCGGCGCCGCGACCTCGGCCCCGGCGATCGCGTAGCGCGGCTCGTCGACCATCACGGTGACCAGCAGCTCAGGGCGCCGCGCGGGGGCGAAACCCGCGAACGAGGCGATATAGCGCGTCTTGGAATACTCGCCGGTGCGCGCCTCGACCTTGTTGGCGGTGCCGGTCTTGCCCGCCAGCGTGTAGCCGTCGATCGCCACCTCGCTGGCGGTGCCGCCCGCCTCCAGCACGCCCTCGAGCATGACGCGCACCTGGGCGGCCGTCCGCGGGGAGATGATCCGCCGCCCGCGCGCGCGGTCGACGGGCTCGCCGTCGATGCGGTCGACGATCCGGGGCGCGCGCAGGATGCCCCCGTTGGCGATCGCCGCGTAGGCGGCCGCGAGCTGGATCGGGGTCACCGACTCGCCCTGGCCGATCGGCAGGTTGCCGATCGACGAGCCGGAGTACCGATCCAGCTCGAGCACCTGGCCGGACTCCTCGCCGGGCAGCGCGATGGCGGTCTGGCGCCCGAAGCCGAAGCGGCGCACCCAGCGATCGAAGCGCCGCGCGCCCAGGCGCTGGCCGATGCGGACCGTGCCCACGTTGCTGGACTGGGCGAGGATCTCCGTCGTCGTCAGGTCGACGGCCCCGCGCGGGTGCGCCTCGCCGATCTCGCGGTCGGCGACCTTGATCGTGGGGGGCAGGTGGAAGGCGCTGGTCGGGGTCACGAGGCGCTCCTGGAGCGCCCCCGCGACGGTGAACGGCTTGAAGGTGGAGCCGGGCTCGTAGTTGAAGCCGACCGCGCGGTTCTGCGAGGCGTAGGGCGGTGCGCCGCCGAGGTCGTTGGCGTTCACGCGCGGCCAGTTGGCCAGCGCCAGCACCTCGCTCGTCCGAGGGTTCATGACGATGGCGGTCGCACCCTTGGGGCGCCACTTCTCGCCGAGGTCGGCGAGCACGTCCTCGACCTTGTCCTGCAGCCCCGAGTCCAGCGTGAGCTGCAGGTCCCGGCCGGCCTGCGCGCGCTCGGTCTCCTGCACGGAGATCGGCTCGCCCAGGGCGTCCTTGACGATCCGCCGCCTGCCGTCCCGGCCGCCGAGGACGTCCTCGTGCTCGTACTCCAGTCCGGAGAGGCCGTCGCCGTCGGTCCCGATCGCGCCGATCACCTGCGAGGCCAGCCACTGGCGCGGATAGTCGCGCCGTGAGGTCGGAATGAACTGCAGCCCCTCGATGTTCAGCTTGCGCGCCCTGCCCGCCTCGGTCCCGGGGACCTGGCGTGCCAGGTAGACGAAGCCGGTGTCGCGGCGGGTGAGCTTGCGCAGCAGATCGTTCTCGGTGAGGCCGAGCAGCGGGGCCAGGCGCCGGGCCACTTTGGCGGGCTCGTCGATGAGGTAGGGCGTCGCGGCGACGTCGGCGGCGGGCTCGGAGACCGCGAGCTCGATCCCGCGACGGTCGAACACGGTCCCGCGCCGGGCGGGGACCTCGATCTGGTCGACCTGCTGGGTGTTGGCGGCGCGCTGCAGCGTGTTGGCGCGCACGCCGCCGAGCCATGTGGCGCGAGCGACGCCCAGCGCGAGCAGCGCGAGGAAGACCGCGAAGAGCAGCCCGATACGCCGCTCGGTCAGGCTCACCGGCGGTCCGTCCTGTGCGGACGTGCAGGCTGGGCGGCCACTAGGGGGTGCCCGACGCGGACGCGGGGGCGGTCGCCGGGACGGGCGGCGCCGCGACGGGCGGCGCGTTGACCGGCGGCGCGTTGGCC
>JACCQW010000240.1 GCA_013813955.1 Solirubrobacterales bacterium | reverse complement strand
GGCCAAGAACCGCCGGGTCACGGTGAGCTTTCCGCGCTGAGGCGCAGGCCTCGAGCACGAGTCGCCCTGCCGACCCGCTCAGAGCGCTATCTTTTCTGAAGTGATCGAGCCACGCCTCGACAACCGGCCGTGCGGCGGCAAGTACGGGGACATCGTGCAGGCGATCGGCCACACGCCGCTCGTAGAGCTGAAGAGGCTCTCCCCCAAGCCGGGCGTCCGCATCTACGCCAAGCTCGAGTCGTACAACCCCACCGGGTCGGTCAAGGACCGCGTCGCGCGGGGGATGATCGAGGACGCCGAGGAGCGCGGGGCCATCTCTCCCGACCAGACCATCCTCGAGCCGACCTCCGGCAACACGGGCATCTCCCTGGCGATGATCTGCTCGCGCAAGGGCTATCCGCTGAAGGTCGTGATGCCCGACAACGTCACGCCGGAGCGCACCCAGCTGCTGCAGATGTACGGCGCGGAGATCGTCTACTCGCCGGGCGAGCAGGGCTCGAACGGAGCGGTGGCCATGGCCCTCGAGATGGCCGAGGCCGACTCCTCCTACTACATGCCATACCAGTACGGCAACCAGGCCAATCCCCTCGCCCACTACAACGGCACAGCGGTGGAGATCCTCGAGTAGCTCGACGAGGTCACGGCCTTCGTGGCCGGGCTCGGCACCGGGGGCACGCTCACCGGCTGCGGCCGGCGCCTTAAGGAGGAGAACGCTGAGACCATGATCGTGGCCGCCGAGCCCCTGCAGGGCGAGCTCGTGCAGGGCCTCCGATCGCTGGAGGACGGGTTCATCCCCCCGATCCTCGATCTCAGCCTGCTCGATCGGAAGATCTTCGTATCGAACCGCGACTCGGTGGTGTGGACCAAGAGGCTCCTGGCCGAGGAGGGCGTGTTCGCCGGGGTCTCGAGCGGCGCGATCGCCAAGATCGCTCACCGCGTCGGGTCGGAGATCGACGAGGGCAACGTCGTGTTCATCGTCTGCGACGACGGCTGGAAGTACCTCTCCTCGGGCATCTACACGAAGCCCGTGGAGGAGATCGAGAACCTGGACTCCACCGTCTGGTGGTGATCCGGCGGCCCGTCCGGGCCGCAGTTTGCTAGTGCAACTTCTCAGGAGGGCTGGAATGGACATCGACAGCTTTCTGCGCGACCCCTTGTCGCGCAGGCGCTTCTTTCGCATGTCGGGCGTGAGCATGGTCGGCGGATCGGCCGTGTTCCTCGCCGCCTGCGGCGACGACGAGCCCAAGGGCTCCGCGGCGGGTGGCGGCGCCGATGATCCAAGCGGCGCGGAGGCCGATGTCGAGATCCTCAACTCGGCCCTCGATCTCGAGCTGATGGCCGTGGCCGCCTACAAGGGCGGAGCCGCGCTGCTCAAGGGCGACGTGCTGGAGGTCGGCAAGACCTTCCTCGAGCAGGAGCAGGAGCACGCCGACGCCTTGGCCAGCGCGATCACCGACATGGGTGGCACGCCGAACAAGGTCAAGTCCTCCTACGACTTCCCCGAGCTTCGCAGCCAGGAGGACGTGCTCAAGTTCGCCGTCGAGCTGGAGAACACCGCGGTCGCGGCCTACATCGACGCGCTGCCCAAGCTCTCCAGCGGTGAGCTACGCGGCACCGCCGCGGCGATCGTCACCAACGAGGCCGAGCACATCGCCGTCCTGCTGGGCGCGCTGGACAGGCCGCAGGTCCCCGACGCCTTCGTCACCGGGATGGCGGCGTAGCCATGGACGCCCTCGTCATCCGCGACGGCGATGTCGACACCGCGGTCATCGCCGAGTTCGAGCGCGACCGCCGCCACCTGCTGCGCCGGGGCATCGCGCTGGGCGGCGCCGCCATCGCCGCGACGAGCATCCCGCTGCTGCTGAAGGTCCGCACCGCGTTCGCGCAGGCCGACGGCGACGCGGGCATCCTCGAGTCGGCGGTCGGCGTGGAGCAGATCGCCGTCTTCGCCTACACCGCGGCGATCGACAGCGGCCTGCTGGAGCCCGACGTCGAGGACGTCGCCCGGCTGTTTCGCAAGCACGAGCAGGAGCACGCCGACGGCCTGATCACCGCGCTGCGCGACCTCGGCGGCACGGCGCCGCCCAGGCCCAAGAGCGTCGAGGACGTCGACGAGGTGGTCAAGGGGCTCGGGGACGTCAGGTCGCAGGCCGACGTCGCGAACTTCGCGATCGAGCTGGAGACCGCCGGGATCGCCGCCTACTACGACGCCCACCAGAAGCTGCAGGACGCCAAGCTGCTGCAGACCGGAGCGTCGATCATGGCCAACGAGGGCCAGCACCTCGTCGTGTTGCGACAGACCCTCGGCAGGCCCCGGGTCCCCAACGCCTTCGAGACCGGCGAAAAGTAGCCGTGAGGGCCCGGACCACCGTCGTCGCCCTCGCTTGCG